>JAMPDU010000001.1:23951-48516 GCA_023665505.1 Ruminococcus sp. | reverse complement strand
CAGGTTCAATACGTTTTGACTTGCGTTAATACCGAAGCCTCGTCGCTCATTCCGATGCCAATTTCCAATGCCCATTTCGCGCTTATCAAGCTTATCCGCCAAAGTCTGAACAACAAGACCACAGACAATTTTCTTCGTCTGTATGACATTTCAAACCTATACGTTCAAAGGCTTTTCCAATATTGCGACTGGGTAAACGCTCACCGTGAAATTGAAAATTATGAATTAATAAGCGGATTTTTGTTGATTTTTGTCGCCGAAATACGTCAGCATACGAGTTGGCTTGAAAGTGCTATGAAGTTCAACGGCATTGCTTACGAAAAAATTCTTATGTAAAAGAGTTGATTTTTATGAAAAATTCAGACAGGAATGGGGTGAGAACGTGATTTTGTACAAGCCTAAAATCGTGCTTACCGCGCATTTTTTTTTTTTAGAATGCGCCTTTTCTATGCACTCAAAAATTAACAAAGAAAGGAAGTACTTCAAATGTACACCAAAAAAGTAGTTAAGAACGCCTGCAAAGCGGCAATTGACCTCGCAAAAGACTACACCTTTGACAACAACCCAACCCGCAGCTGTATCTACCATCTGGTGAAACTCGCTCGCGCCTCGGCACGGGAGTTCATCGAAACCGACGATGAGCTCAAAGAGATGTTCGATACCCTCGGTATGTGCGCCGCAAAGTTGAAACATATTCACGACCTCAACATCATTCAAGGGCAATATGTTCTGACCTATGACGACGAAAAAGTCAAGATACCCGTCCCCACGCCCATGTCAAACGCTCACAACTCGGTCATCAGACTTATTCGGCACAGTCTGAACAACAGGACTACAGACGATTACGTACGTCTGTACGACATATCCAACTTATACGTTCAGAAATTGTTCCAGTATTCCGATTGGCTGCAAGCTCACAAGTCAATTCAGAAGTACGATATGATTAACGGGCTGCTCTGGGCATTGGTTTCGGAGATATGGCGGCACACTTACTGGCTCGAAAACGCCATGGACTTCGAGCATATCAAATATGATGAGATACTTATGTAAAGGAGCTTAGACCTATGAAAGCATTCACCAAAAGAAATAAGTATATTTGCAGGAACGGTATCCCGTCTCCCACAGTTAATCGCTTATCCACAAATTATCAACAATTCCATCAAAATTAAAATCAAAAAAGGAGTTAGATTATCATGACAATAACCGATATAAAAATTCGCAAAATATTCCCCGAAAACGCTTTTAGAGACGGTGTAATGGCGATTTTATCCATAACTTTGGACAACTGTCTTGCCGTCCACGATATCAAGGTCATTCAGAACGAGAGCAAACGCTTTATTGCTATGCCAAGCCACCGAGACATCGTTTATGGTTTCCGAGACGTTGTTCATCCTATTTCAAAAGAGACGAGGCAAAGTCTTGAGGACATCATTCTCAAGGCTTACAATGAATATATCGCTGTAGCTGAGGCTCAAACTCAAGCTGAAATTCATGCATAACGTTAATGCTGTCTTACGGTGAACCGTAAGACAGCATTTTTTGTATGAATGCACAAAAAAGTTATTGAAATTTTATTGTATCTGTGCAATTGACATTTTTATAATCTTGCAGTATAATTGGCTTAATGGGATTAATTTCCTAAAATTCATACTAATTATGAGTCTAAAGCTTATATAGTCATCTTACACTATATTTATGCATAATTTTCATCCGGTTATACATAATTAACTTTACATTTTTAACTGACATCGTGCTTACATTGATAACTTACACTTCGACTATGATTGCTATAGAGCTATGACAGAAAGGAAGTGTTGTTTATGACAACACAAATTAGAGAGAATGAGGTTTTAGCAAAAATTTCAAAAGCCCTTGCAGAGATTTCTACTGTTCTTGCAGAATTTTCAGCGGACGTCGCGAAAATTTCCGATGATGAGAAAATCGAACCGACTACAACAAAACTTTCTTCTAAGCCTACAATGCTTACAATAAAAGAATGTGCTGAACTTACAAACATTTCGGCATATTCTATACGTAAGTTTGCTCAGCAGAAGAAAATTGTTTCTACTCGCACAGGCGAAGGTAAGAACGGGAAAATTCTCGTTAATTTTGACAGTCTTATTGACTATCTGAACAGTTAAATATTAACCAGCCTTGTATTCGAGTACAGGGCTGGTTTTGTTAGCTGAAAAATCGACGGCATATTCGACCGGCATATTGACATTTTTCAAACACTTCAATGTACTTGACTTTTTCAATTAAAAGCATTATAATTAAAAATGCGGGAATATGCCAATGGCGAAACTAAGGAGGTTTGCCATATGGCATCAATCGAAAAACGCGGTAATTCATACCGCATTAAAGTTTCCTGCGGCTACAAAGCCGACGGAACGCAAGTAATTCAGCGTATGACTTGGACGCCGTCCGAGGATATGACGCCGAAACAAATCGAAAAGGAATTACAGCGGCAAGCTGTGCTTTTTGAGGAGGACTGCAAACGCGGTCAAATCGTTTCTGCGGTTAAGTTTGAGACATTTGCCGAGGAGTGGTTTGAGGATTACGCAAAGCTGAATTTAAAAAGCACAACTTACGCACGTCAGCGGCAATTGACTAAGCGTGTGTACGCCGCAATCGGTCACATCAGGCTCGATAAGCTGACTACCCGTGAAATTCAGAAGTTCATAAACAGTCTCGCAAAGGACGGCGTGAACGAAAACACGGGCAAGGCTTTGTCAAGAAAAACTATGGTGCACTACCTATCGTTTATTTCGACGGTGATTGATTTCGCCATAAAAATGGATATGCTGGCCGACAACCCTTGCCGCCGAGTTACAATTCCGAAAGGCTCTAAAAAAGAGCGAAAAATTCTAACCATTGAACAGACGGAGGAATTTTTCAGACTTCTGCAAACTGCCCCGCTTAAGTATCAAGCTTTTTTCACATTGGATATTTACAGCGGCATGCGGCGAGGTGAAATGCTCGGTCTGGAATGGAAGGACATCGACTTTCAGACGGGTGTAATTCACGTCCAGCGCACCTCGAATTAAACCAAGGCGAAAGGCATTTACACCGATACCACGAAAACGGAAAGCTCCGTACGGTTCATAAAAGTGCCAATGGAAATTATCGGCATTCTGGCAATTTTCAAAGCGGAGCAGGACGAGGAACGCTGTCGGCTCGGCAGCAAATGGCACGACACCGACCGTCTTTTTGTCAAGTGGGACGGTCAGCCGATGAACCCTCAAACGCCCTACGGCTGGCTGAAAGAGTTCTGCGAACAGAATGACT
Source organism: Ruminococcus sp. (assembly GCA_023665505.1). Classification (GTDB taxonomy): domain Bacteria; phylum Bacillota; class Clostridia; order Oscillospirales; family Ruminococcaceae; genus RGIG8773. The sequence goes on along the minus strand of JAMPDU010000001.1, from coordinate 45,228 downwards.
TTCCATTTTATGGAATACATCAGTTCCGACACCTACATACCAGCTTGCTAATCGGCGCAGGAATTGACCCTACCACGGTTTCAGGCATTTTAGGTCATTCACAGGTTTCGACCACTTTGAATTTGTACAGCCATATGTTCCGAGAAAATCAAGTCAAAGCTTGCGACGCGGTTGCCAACGCGCTGAGTTTTACAAATCCTACCAAATGTGTTAATATCGAAAGCGATATTCGGCGCAGAAACGTTGACAAGCACAAGACGGGGTAAGATGCGTTAAGTCCCGATAAGTCCCATATAAGTCCCAAAGGCTGATTTTGGGGTAAATTAAAAGTCAGCAAACCGCGTAATTTTGTGGTTTGCTGACTCAGATAATGGTGACCCGTACGGGAATTGAACCCATGATTACGCCGTGAAAGGGCGTCGTCTTAACCTCTTGACCAACGGGCCGAAACTAAGCCGCCGATATTTCAGCAGCCCGTTTGGTAGCGAGAGTGAGACTTGAACTCACGACCTACCGGGTATGAACCGGTTGCTCTAGCCAGCTGAGCTATCTCGCCGTACGCGCTTTTAAGCGACTTATATATTATACAACATAATTTTACCTTTGTCAATAGTTTTTGCAAAAAAATATTTTTTACCGCCAATTTTTTTGCCGTACTCTGTCCGCGGACGTTTTCCGTGCGCACTTTCAACAAAATTTCGCCGTACATCGCTTAAATAATTGTAACTTTCGCACATACCAAAAACTGATAAAAATTAACAATCATAAAAAATCCCCCGCAGGGTAAATTAACAGCGTAAACCATTTTCAAAGCCTTTTCCGCATTAATTAAAAATATATTAACAATATATTTTAAAAAAATTTGCAAAGCATAAAAATTGCTGCAAAAATGCCGAAACGCAGGCTATGAATATGTTTATATAAACTGCGGGACGGGCAGCCAAAAGCCTGTCCCGCAGATTTTTTTGTGCTTTGTACTTCCAAACCGCCAATTATTTCCAGTGTTTTAACTGCGAAAGATACAACTCAAACTGCTCTCGGCGTACACCGTCCGCCAAATTATCGGGATTAGGCATAGTCCTCGCAAGAAAATCAACCAAAGCCTCTTTCGATGAGTACGCAAATTCACCCTCCGCATAGCACCATTTGCAGTAATCCTCGTTGAAAGACCCGTCCGTCTCCCTGCTTATCAAACCGTCCTCGCCCAACGGCATTCCGCAGCATTGACAAATAAGCTGTCTCGGCGAACCGAGCAGAGTATTGATTGACACGTCAAATTCCCGCGACAAAATTTTCAGCGTATCCGTATTCGGCTGCGTCTCCCCCGTTTCCCAGCGGCTGACCGCCTGTCGGGTAACCGTTACCCGCTCCGCCATCTGTTCCTGCGTAAGACCGTTTTTCTCACGCAAATTTTTAAGAATGTCTTTTATTTCCATAACCGTGCCTCCGAAATATTTTTATTTAATTGTAACACAATTCCCCGCCTCGGTCAAGCAACACGCTGTTGCTTTTCTATTGAAATTAGGCAAAATTTACCAAAAATTGCTCCGGTTGACAAATCCCCAAACATATGGTATAATTTTTTGCACGAAATTACTCTAAAAAGGAGGACGTCAAAATGTTCCAAATTGACGAATATATCGGCGAATTGACAAGCAGACTGAAATCCGCTTTCGGCGAAAGACTGGTGTACATAGGCTTGCAGGGCAGCTATCTCCGCGGCGAGGCGACCCCGAACAGCGACATTGACATTATGGCGGTAATCGACAGGCTCTCCCCCGAGGACTTGAAAACCTACCGAAACGCTCTTGCCGCGGCGGGGAATTTTGAGAAATCCTGCGGCTTTATCTGCGGAAAATCCGACCTTGCAAACTGGAACCCCCTTGAAATTTTCCACTTGCTTAACGCCACAAAGGATTATTACGGCGAACTCAAAACTCTCGTCTCCGCCTACACCGCCGAGGACGAAAAAAATTACGTAAAATTAAGTCTGAACAACCTTTTTCACGAAATCTGCCACCGTTATATTCACGCCGATAGAGAGCGCAATATTTCACACCTGCCGCCGACCTGCAAATCCGTCTTTTTTATTATGCAGCACCTGCATTACCTCAACAGCGGCGTTTTCGTACAAACCAAGCGGGAACTTCTCCAACGCGTTCGGGGCGAGGACAAAGCCGTTTTGGAACTATGCCTGTCCCTGCAAAATAACGCCGATTATGATTTTGACAGCGCGTTTTCCCTGCTGTTTAACTGGTGTCAAAGCTCATTGTCAAAAATATAAAAACCTATTGCATTCCACCCCAAAATATAGTATAATTAAATAAATTAAACGGAAAGGAAATATTTACTATGTCAAAAAAATTTATCGCTCTTTTTGCCGCGGCAGTACTCGCCCTCTCGGCGGTTGGCTGTTCAAACGGCAATTCCTCCGCGGCTGAAACCCAAACTTCCCCCGCCGACACGACCGTGGCTGTTACGCCGGCAGCCGAGGAAAATTCTCCCCTTTCAAACAAAAACGCCTCCGAAGAGGCGAAAAAGCTGTACAGCTACATCAGCGAAACCTACCGAAACGGCATTATTTCGGGACAGCAAGAGTCCACCTGGATGGGCAGCGACCAGTACGAATTTGAGTACATTTACGAAAAAACGGGCAAATACCCCGCCATTCGCGGTTTGGACTATATGAACAACGATTTTAACGGCGTAAACAAACGCGCCGCCGATTGGTACGAGCGGGGCGGTATCGTTACTATTTGCTGGCACTGCGGCTGCGACTTCAACGGCAGCTGGGACGAGTGCATGAAAACCGAGCTTGCCGACTGGGACAAGGCTCTCACCGAGGGCACCGAAGAGTACGAAAAACTCATCGCCGGTATGGATAAAGGCGCGGCAGCCTTAAAAGAGCTTAAAGAGCAGAATATTCCCGTGCTGTGGAGACCCTTCCACGAGCTGGACGGCGGCTGGTTTTGGTGGAGCCATGGCGGCGCGGACAATTTCAAAAAGCTTTGGACAATTATGTACGACCGATATACCAATTATTGGGAACTCGACAACCTTATCTGGGTTTTCGGCTACTCCCACAACGGCAAAGACTTTGACAAATGGTACCCCGGCGCTGAATATGTGGACATTATCGGTGCGGACTCCTACGACGACGGCGCGAACGAGAAACTTTACCAAAAAGTGGTAGATGTAGCAGGGGACGAAATGCCCATATGTTTCCACGAATGCGGCAGAATTCCCACCGTGCAGCAGCTTAAAGACGGCAAGGCGGACTGGGTTTGGTTCATGACCTGGCACACCGAGTACATCACCGACCACAACACCGACGACGACCTAAAGGCGATTTACAATGATGAGTACGTCATAACTCTTGATGAACTTCCCGACTTAAAGTAAATTCTTTTACGCAAACGTTTGTAAAAATTTAACAGGGGCGGAACGGTCTTAATTGACCTGTTCCGCCTTATTTGTTACAAAATATTAATAAATTTTCCACCCGTAAATAAAGTTAAATATGCTACAATTGGGTTATAATAAGCGGAAAAGGAGTGTGTCTTATGAATAAAAAATATATCGCCGCTTTTTTGGCGGCTTGCTGTACCCTCGCTCTTGCGGGCTGCGGGGACAAGAATACCGCCGCCAACGTCTCGGAAGTTACCGCCGCCGCAAGCGAAACAACCTCCGCGGGAATGATAGGTCTCGACGAGGCGGAAAACGCCGCTTTGGCACACGCGGGAGTTTCCTCCGCCGACGCCGTTATAACCAAAGCCGAGCTTGACCGTGACAACGGCAATTATGAGTACGAAATAGAATTTACCGCCAAAAATTACAAATACGAATACGACATAAGCGCGGCTGACGGCAGCGTGCTGAAATTCACAAAAGAGGCAATGGCGGGACATGCCGAAACCGCGGCGCAAACCTCCCCCGCCCCGCCCGCGACAGTTACCGAACCGCCCAAACCGACAGAACCTAACCCCGTTGCGACCCAGCCGCCGGTTGTTACAACCCAACCTCCCGTTGTTACCACAAAACCCGCCGTTACAACAACAGCCGCCAAAGCACTTATTACCGCCGAAGAGGCAAAATCCGCGGCTCTCACACACGCGGGACTTAAGTCCTCCGAAGTGACGTTCACCGAGGCAAAGCTGGACTACGACGACGGCAGAGCCGAGTACGACGTTGAGTTTTACTCCTCCTCGGACGAATACGAGTACGAAATAAACGCCGCCACGGGAGCGGTTATCAAGTACTCAAAAGAGGCTTTGGAACGCCCCGCCATGAACACCGCCGCCGCGGACGGCGAAATCACCCTCGACGAGGCTAAAGCCATAGCTTTGGAGTACGCGGGACTTACCGCCGCCGACGTAAAATTCACCAAAGCGGAGCTTGACTACGACGACGGACGCGCCGAGTACGAAATCGAATTCCGTTACGGCAGAAAAGAGTACGAATTCACAATCGACGTCTCCACGGGAAAAATCCTCGAGGTTGATATTGATTAAAAATAAACGGTCTGTAATTAAACAGACCGTTTTTTGCTTGCTTATACTAATCCCTTCTATACCACCCCATCAAAAATCCTTTGTTTAAAATATACAATCAGACGGCAAAATAGTTGTTCAAGAGGGAAAATTTTAGGAAACCGCTTGCGTAAATTCGGTTTCCGTGCTATAATGGAAACCGTAAGGAAGATTTCGGTTTCCAGAGGAGTGATAATTACGGAACTTCGCAGCCGAATAATTGAAACAGCGACGGAATTGTTTAAAATACGCGGTTTGCAGTTTACAATGCAGGAAATCGCGGCGGCGCTGCGCATCAGCAAAAAAACCATATACACAGTTTACGCCTCAAAGGACGAGCTGCTTATTGATATGATTGACGGGCTTTTCGCCGACATTCACAGCGTGAAAGCAAGGCTTGCCGCCTCCGGCGCACCCGTTGAGGAGCGGATAAAGGCGGTAATTTCCGCGCTGCCCGAGCAGTACGCGGCGATTGATTTCCGCATGATGCCCGCCCTTGAGGAAAAATACCCCGCCGCAGCCCGGCGCGTCAAGGAGCACCTTGAAACCAACTGGGAGCCTACCGTCGCCCTTATAGAGGAGGGTGTTGCCGCAGGGAGAATACGTCCCGTGTCTATACCCGTGCTGAAACAGATGATAACCGCGTCTGTCGAGCGGTTTTTATCGGGGGACGGAAACGGCGGCGGTTACGCCGAAACCTTAGAGGCTATGGCGGACATTATTGTGAACGGTTTGATTATTTAAGCAATCCCAATAATTAACGCCGACTGTAGGACGGGGGCTTGCTCCGTCTTTCCGTACAAAAAAGCGTTATTTTATTGCTTTGCTGTTATTTAAAGATAGATAGGGAGGAATAAAAATGAAGTACAGCATATGCGACGGCTGGGAATTTACCCCCGAGTGGAGCGAGGATTTTTTGAACGGAAAGGGCGCGGCGCAGACCGTGCGGCTGCCCCACACCTGCAAGGAGCTGCCCCTGCACTGCGTCGACCCCGATGATTATCAGATGACGTGCGGCTATAGGAAAACCTTGGAAATCCCCGAAAAGTACCGTGGCAAGCGGATTTTCCTGCAATTTGACGGTGCGGCGCATATCGCGGTTGTGTACGTGAACGGGAAAGAGGCGGCTGTTCACAAATGCGGATATACGGCGTTTCGGGTTGAAATAAGCAAGTTTGCCGATACCAGCAAACCGATACAAATTGCCGTCAAGCTTGACACAAGCGAAAACCCCGCAATTCCGCCGTTCGGCTTTGTGGTGGACTATCTTACATACGGCGGTCTGTACCGGGAGGTTTGGATGGACGTCCGCGAAAACGCTTTGATTGAAGATATTTTTGTGACTACCCCAAATCTGAAAATGGCGGACATCAAGGTCACCGCCGACAATGCCCCCGAGGGCGCAAGGACGGAGGTATTTATTTCGGACAGCGAGGGAAATATAATATGGAGCGGCGAGACGGGTACCGCGCCTGTACCGAACGCAAAGCCTTGGAGTACGGAAAATCCGTATTTGTACCGCTGCGCCGTGCGGCTGCTGGCGGCTGACGGCACGGAGCTTGACAGGCAGGAAACAACTTTCGGTTTCCGCACAGCCGAGTTTAAGGCGGACGGTTTCTACCTAAACGGGAAAAAGACGTTTCTGCGCGGGCTGAACCGTCACCAAAGCTACCCGTATATCGGCTATGCCGCCCCCGAAAGCCTACAGCGGGAGGACGCGCGGATACTGAAACGGGAACTTGGCTGCAACGCCGTCCGCACAAGCCACTACCCTCAAAGCCAATATTTTATCGACGAGTGCGACCGCCTCGGCTTGCTTGTGTTTACGGAGCTCCCGGGCTGGCAGCATATCGGTGGGGCGGAGTGGAAAGAGCAAGCCTGCGAAAACGTCCGCGAAATGGTTTTGCAGTACCGAAACCACCCGTCCGTAGCGCTGTGGGGCGTGCGGATAAACGAAAGTATGGACGACGACGAGTTTTACGCCCGTACAAACGCAATCGCACACGAGCTTGACCCGAGCCGCCAAACCTCGGGGGTGCGGTATATCGAGCAAAGTCATCTTTTGGAGGACGTATACGCCTACAACGATTTTTCCCACGACGGAACGACCCCAGGGGTCAAGCCGAAAAAATCGGTTACGCCAGATATGAGCAAGGCTATCCTCGTTTCGGAGTGCAACGGGCATATGTACCCAACGAAGTCTTTCGACACTTGGGAAAAGCGGCAGGAACAGGCTTTGCGGCACATTAGGGTGCAGAACGCCGCCTTGAAAGAACACGCGGGCTGTTTCGGGTGGTGTATGTTCGACTACCCCACTCACAAGGATTTCGGCTCGGGGGACAGGATCTGCTATCACGGGGTTACGGACGCTTTCCGCAACCCGAAGCTTGCGGCGGCGGCGTATTCAAGTCAGGGGGAGGAAACTCCCGTGCTGACGGTTGGTTCGTCTATGGATATAGGGGACTACCCCGGGGGACGTATCGGCGAGGTGTACGTGTTCTCAAACGCGGACGAGGTGCGGCTCTACAAAAACGGGGACTTTGTTACAAAACTTAAAAAAAGCGAGTGGTCTGCGCTCCCTCACCCGCCCTTTTCGGCGGAGGACACTGTCGGGGAACTGCTTGAAACGAAAGAGGGATTTTCTCACGCAAAGGCGGAAATTCTGCGGGAATGTCTCCTTGCGGCGGGAAAGTACGGTCTGGCGGGACTTCCGCTGAAGTACAAATTAAAAATGCTTTGGTGTATGGCGCGGTACGGCTTGAAATTCGAGGACGGGGTAAACCTGTACGGAAAATACGTTGCCAACTGGGGCGGCGAGGCGACTTGCTGGCGTTTCGACGGGATAAAGGACGGCAAAGTCATTGCAAGCGTTACCTGCCGACCCTCGGCAAAGCTGCGGCTGGAAGTTAAGGCAAGCCATACCGACCTTACCGAGGGGGCAAGCTATGATATGGCGGCGGTACGGGTGCGTATTCTCGACGAGAACGGCAACGCCGCGCCATACGCACAAATTCCCGTGACGTTTACGGTTTCGGGGGACGCAGAGCTTGCGGGGGCGAACGCCGTCACCGCCGAGGGGGGGATGTGCGGAACATACTTACATACCGTGGGCAAAGAGGGTACAGCCGCGCTTACGGTGCACACGGAACAGACGGAGGACGTCACCGTCAAATTCAAAATAAAAATCAGGGAGGAAGAGCAATGGAACTGTCAATCAAGCAAAAATCCGCTTTCGGTATAGGCGCGGTGGGCAAGGATATGGTGTACGCCCTGTCCGCCTCTTACGCTATGTATTTCTATCAGGACGTGCTTGGTTTAAGCGCGACTTTTGTAGGACTGATACTGATGATAGCCCGAATTTTCGACGCGGTGAACGACCCGTTTATGGGCGTGCTGGTGGCGAAAACCCGCACACGCTGGGGACGTTTCCGCCCTTGGCTTTTCACGGGAACGGTGCTGAACGCCGTTGTGCTGTACGCGCTTTTTGCCGCGCCCAATCTTGAAGAGGCGGGACTTATGGTGTACTTTTCGGCGGTGTATATTCTTTGGGGCGTGACCTACACGATGATGGACATACCCTACTGGTCGATGATACCCGCCGTGACTAAAACCCCTGCCGACAGGGAAAATCTCTCGGTTGTGGGACGTACCTGCGCGGGGGTTGGCAGCGCGCTTATAGCGATGTTCACAATGCTTTTGGTGGGAGCTTTGGGGGGCGACAGCGAGCGTGCGGGTTTCCGCTGGGTTGCGCTTATCGTGGCTGTGATTTTCGTGGTTTCGGAAATTCTCTGCTGCGTGTTTTTCAAGGAAAATTCCCAGTCCGAAATGGAAACGGCGGGGGTAAAGGATATGTTTTCCGCGCTGTTCCGCAACGACCAGGCTATGGTTGTGGTGGTGAGCATAGTGCTGATAAATTCCGCGCTGTACCTTACTTCAAACTTCGTTATATACTTTTTTAAGTACGATTTCGGCGGCGAAAACTGGAAAGGCGATTACACGCTATTTTCCACCGTGGGCGGCGCGGCGCAGATACTGGGAATGATGGTGCTGTACCCCTTGCTGCGGAAAAAACTGTCAAGCACGGGTGTATTCAAGCTAAGCCTTTGGACGGATTTGGCGGCGTACGCACTGCTGCTGTTAATATGCCTTTTCGGCTTTTCGGGAAGTCTGCCGCTGCTGTTTGTGCCGGGGGTGCTGATTTTCGCCTGCAACGGCATGCTGTCGGTGCTGACAACGCTGTTCCTGTCCAACACCGTGGACTACGGTCACCTGAAAACGGGGCGGCGTGAGGAAAGCGTTATCTTCTCCATGCAGACCTTTGTGGTAAAGGCTGCCTCGGGCGTGGCGGTATTCCTGACGGGTATCGGGCTTGACGTTATCGGCTTGCAGGGCAACACCGACGAGACGGGTCCCATTGCGGAACAGGCGGAAAGCACTTTGGTGGGACTTCGGCTGATGATGACGGTTCTGCCTATGGTTGTGCTGGCGGCGGCGTTGGTTGTGTTCAGGAAAAAATTCACCCTCACCGATGAGCGGGTAAAGGAAATCGGCGAGGAGCTTAAAGCAAAGGAGAATGAAAATGGCTGAACTGCGCTGGAAAATCGAAGTGGGCGGACAGACATACGCCGGGGTTGAGACAAGTCCCCGGGGCGAGGTCAGGGTACACCCGAAAGCTGCCGAGGGGGTTATCGAAAAAATAACCGCCGTTATCCCCGTTAAAATGGAGGACAGTGAGCGGCTGTTTATGAACGGCTATCAGACTTGGACGTACTGCCCCGAGTACAAAAAAACCGACAGGCTGCGGGGCGTTTCCCACATTCCCAAATTTTTGACGGACAGGTACGCTTTTGACCGTTACGGGGACTACCATTTTGTCAAGTACCCGAACGGGGCGGGGAAATTCCACGGGTTTTCCTACTGCTATTTCCGAAACGGGGAGCGTTTCCGCCTTATCGCCTCACTTGACGAACGCCCCGGGTACACGGTGTTTCGGTACGACGGCGGCAGGGGTGTGCTGACAATCGACCGAGACTGCAAGGGCGTTGAGCATAAGGGCGGTACTCTTCACGCGTTCGACCTCTACTTCGGGGAGGGTACGGAGGAGGAGGTTTTCGACGGCTGGTTTGCCGCCATGGGGGTAAAGCCCCGCACGGACAGGCGTTTGGCAGGATATTCCAGCTGGTACAACCGCTACGAGGATATTTCCGAGGAGACGATTATGTCCGACCTTGAGGGCTGTAAAACCGCCCTTTCGGCGGGGGATTTATTCCAAATCGACGACGGCTGGGAAACTCACGTTGGGGACTGGCTCGAACCCGACAGGGAAAAATTCCCGAACGATATGAAAAGCACCGTGCAAAAGATACACGGGGCGGGCTTTTCGGCGGGACTTTGGCTTGCTCCCTTTGTGTGCGAGACGGATTCCGACGTGTACATAAACCACCCCGACTGGCTGCTGAAAGTCGGCGGCAAGCCTTGGAAGTGCGGCGGAAACTGGAGCGGGTTTTACGCGCTGGACATAGACAACCCCGATGTGACGGCGTACCTGAAAAACGTTTTTGACAGGGTGCTGAACGAATGGGGGTTCGATTTGGTAAAACTTGACTTTCTTTACGGGGCGGCGCCTTTCGGGACGAAAACCGAAAGCCGCGGCGGCAGAATGATACGTGCAATGGAGCTGCTGCGGGAGTGGTGCGGGGACAAGCTTATTCTGGGCTGCGGCGTGCCCGTTATGCCCGCGTTCGGCATTGCGGACTACTGCCGCGTAAGCTGCGACGTGGGTCTTGACTGGAACGATAAGTGGTTTATGCGGCTTTTTCACCGTGAGCGGGTCTCCACAAAGCAAGCCATAGAGAACACGGTTTTCCGCCGTCAGCTTAACGGCAGGGCGTACCTCAGCGACCCGGACGTGTTTTTCCTGCGGGAGGAAAATATCCGTCTCACGGCGGAACAGAAAGAAAAGCTCGCTAAGGTAAACGCGCTGCTGGGGGGAGTGCTGCTTACCTCGGACGACCCGTCGCGGTACAGCGGCGAGGCTATGGAGAGGTACAGGGCTTTGCTGAAACTTCGGGACGCGGAAAACGTCCGCGTTGAAACCGACGGCGGGATTAGCATTGTCTGCACCCTTAACGGCGAAGAGCGGCGGGTGGATATATAATAACGGCAGACCTGCTCGCAGTTTACGAACAGGTCTGTTTTACATTTTTACGCAAAATTGATTTGTACCTATTGACAAATTTATACGAAACAGGTATAATATATTATGGTTAGCAATGGATAACTAAGTTTGTTAAGGCTTACATTTATTTGAAAAGGACGTGTTTATTTATGAAAAATTCAAGGGAAAATTACAACGATATGGGCATAGGCGGCACGCTTGACGTTCCGCGGGTAACTCATCTTATGAAGTTGGGCGTGCTGTTCGCGCTGGTCTGCATAGCCTCGGACGTTATACTGGGCTACGGCTCGGCAAGCGCGGCTGCGAACGGCTTGCCGCCCGTGTTTGCGCGGTATCTGGACGTTTCCGACGTGCGCATTCTCCTTTCGGCTGTTATCGGGGTTATCGGCATTCCCGTGGAGTGCCTCTGCTATTTTTCAATATACCGCCTTATCGCGGCGGGCAGCAAAAAGTACGCCCATATGTACCGCTCGGGAATAATCGGCTGCCTTATTTTCGGCGACACGGTGCATATTGCCTGCTGTGCGCTGGCGTATTTTTTGAAACGGGCGGCTGCGTACAATACCGAAAATTTAATGGGCGAGGCGTTGAAATTCGCGGCGTATTTTGTACTCCCCGCGACGGTTTTGTTTATAATATTTTTCGCGGTTTTGATTGTTTCCGAAATAAGGGCGTTTGCGAAAGGCGTTACAATTCTGCCGAAAAAGGCTTGGATTTTTTCTCCCCTTTTCGGAATAATCGCGGTAATTATTCTGCGTTTGCCCAATTTGGCGTTTACAAACGCTCTCGGCACGGCTTGGATTAATTTGGGCAATTTGTGGACTTTCTGCGGACTGCTCGTCTTAATGAAAAAATACGGTAAAAAATAAATTTGGGGAAAAATTATGAAAGAAAATTTCGGTACAAAATTATACGGTTGGTTTTACGGGAATTCCTGCAAAAAACAATTGAAAAAAGAAATTTTCGCAGGCGTAAACCGCGAGTACAAAAATATAGTCCGCAGGGCGAAAGATATAGGCTCGTCGCGGCTTTTAAGCGCGTACTGCATGTGTGCGTATTTTATTGCGCTGAACCGCTGTACTGGTCTGTCCGCCGAGGAAAATTACGAAATATTCAAAAAGGGCTTGTACGAAAATAAGCTGTTCCGCAAGGTGCTGGGGGACGCGGAAAATTATCTCGATATAAAAAAGCTCCCCGACAGGCTGAAATGGGCGGAAAATTCCAAAAAACGCAGGTATGAAAACGACTGGGTGGTCGAGGTTCTGCCCGGTACGGCGGAGTACGATTTGGGGTACGATTATTTGGAGTGCGGGGTGTGCAAGCTGTGCCGCGACGAAAGCTGTCCCGAGCTTGCGAAATATTTGTGCAGGCTTGATTTTGTACTGGCGGACATTATGGGAATGGAGCTGAAACGTACCGAAACAATTGCGGAGGGGTACGAAAAATGCGATTTTCGGTACAGAAAAAAATAATTTAATTTTAAAAAAATTTGAGGTGAACTGCAATGAAAAAAATTAAATTTGAAACCAAGAAAGACGGTTTTTTCGGGATTTATTTTGAAAATCCCGTGAAAACAAACGCGGCTATGATAATTATTATCACCAACAACGCCGAAAGCTATATCGCCGTTGGGGCGGCAAAATGGGCTGTGAAAAACGGTCTTAACGCCATGACGGTTTCCCCCGAAAAGGAGGAAAAGGGGTATCACAATTTCCCGATTGAAAGGATTGAAAACGCCGTAAACTGGCTGAAAAATCACGGGAACAGCAAGATAGCAATCGCGGGAGCGTCCGCAACGGGGACTGTGGTTCTGGCGGCTGCGGCGCATATTCCCGACATCACGCTGACCATCGCCATGACCCCCAGCGATTTTATGTGGGAGGGTTTCAAAAAAATAAATATCGACGGCTGCAAGGAAATGCCCGTTGAGGGTACCGCGCTGCTGTCGTACAAAGGAGAACCGCTGCCATATATGCCTTTTGCGTACCGTCACCCCGACTACTGGAACGTAATGATGACCGAGACGAAAGAAACGGGAAACAAAGCGGCGGCGCGGCGCGTTTACGACGATTCGGAAAAGGCGCACCCCATTGCGGAGGACGAGTACATAAAAATCGAAAATATAAAGGGCTTGCTGATTTTAGTCGGCGCAAAGGACGACACCCTTTGGGACACGGAAAAATATATCCGCCGAATGGAAAGGCGGTTGAAAAGCACGCCTCACGACTGCAAATGCAAAATACTTTTGTATGAGCACGGCACGCATTTTGTTTTCCCCGAGAGTATGCTGAAAATGCTTTTGCCCGTCGGCTCGGGACTGCTTACGGGGCTTGTTTTCAAGGCGGCGAGGGAGTTCCCCGAGGAGTGCGGGCAGACCCGTCTCGACATCGACAAGAAAATCAAAGCCGCGGTTTTGAAATGGAAGAGAGGATAGTTTTTGCAAACCGCACAAAGGTTGTATGAAGTGTACTTCATGTTTTTGTGAGAAATGTTAATTTACAAAAACTTTACAATTAATATTATGGGGGGACTGCTTTTTTACGGAAAATAATAACTCTCCGCAAACTTTTCGGTAACTTTGAGAAAACTCCGCAAAAACGACACAATTTTCGACAGACAAACGACAGGCTGAATTAACGTGTGGGAACAGCTTTGAGGGTATTGCCAAATAAAAAGTGCACAGATAAATGACAGACAGATGACAGTCAAACGACAGACAAATGACAGCAATATAAGAAAGAAAACAAAGATAAAAAAGAAAAGAATTATACCGTACACGCGGGCGGGGCTTGCTTGACAAATCGGGAAAAATCCGCTATAATTAATTTAGAAAGCAAATTTGAAAGGATTGATTTTATGGACGTAAAAGCCAAAATCGAGGAAATTGTAAACAAGGTGAAGTCCGACAAGAATTTCGCGGAAAAATTCAAAAGCGAGCCTGTGAAAGCCGTTGAGGAAGTTCTGGGAGTAGACCTGCCCGACGACGTTGTAAACAGCGTTATCAGCGGCGTTAAGGCGAAAATCGACATTGGCAGTATCAAGGACGGCATCGGTTCACTGTTTAAAAAGTAAGTACCCAAAAATTTCCCCCCGAACACGGTTTCGGGGGACTTCTTTTTTTTTCGGGAAATACGGTTTTTTTGTGTGCAAAACAGCACACCCCTTTGTACACAATTTATGCTATAATTATACAAATATTTCAAATATTGCAAATATGCACACCATATTAAAATATTTTGTGATATAATTAAACAACCGATATTTTCTCGGAAAGGATTTGATTGAATGAAACAGTGTCCGAAAGGTCATATTTATGACGAAAAAAGAAACGGCGAGTGCCCTTACTGCGGCGGTTCAAACGTTGGTTTTCAGCCTCTCGGCGGGGACTTTCAGCCCGAATTTCCAAAGACCATGCCCGTAACGGGGGCTGCCGACGAGGCTGCTTTCCCGCCCACAATGCCTATAGACAGCGCACCCAACCCCTTTGCGGGTGGAGGAAATTCCTCGGGGGGAATGAGCGTTACCGTTGCCCTCGACCAAACGGAAAGCGGCATAAACCCCGTCCGGGGCTGGCTTGTGGCTGTGGACGGCGAAAAAGCGGGAACTTCCTTTGTTATCCACGGGGAGCAGAATTCAATCGGCAGAGGCTCGAAGTTTGACGTTAACCTCGCCTTTGACAAAGCCGTCTCCTCGGACGGAAACGCCGTTATCGCCTACGACGGCAAGAACAGGAAGTTCTTTTTAAGCCCCGTTCTCGGCAAGGGCAAAAACAACGTTTACCACAACGATACAATGCTCCTTATGCCCGCGGAGCTTGCCGACTATGACAAAATCCAGTTCGGCACTACCACCTATGTGTTCAGAAGTTTCTGCAACGAAAGCTTTACATATTGAGTATGGGCGGTAAATTTTTTGTCCGTATGAAGTTTGACGGCTCGGACGTGAGGAAGATTTCATTCGGCAGCATAAGCAACCGAGGCGCGAGGAATTATCAGGAGGACAGTTTCGGGTTTTCGTCCTTTGAAAAGGAGGACGTTAAAAATTTCGGCTTTACCGCCGTTGTGGCGGACGGCATGGGCGGACTGTCAAACGGCGATAAGATAAGCGGGTACGTGGTCTCGTCAATGCTTGAGATGATTAAAAGCCGTACCCCCGATATTCCCATGCACATCTATCTGTCGCGGGCGCTTAAGGCGGTGAACGGCAGCGTTCTGGCAAGCGGCATAAAGGGCGGTTCGACGGCGGTGGTGGTGACCTGTCAGCCAAGCGGGGTACATTGGTGCACCGCGGGAGACAGCCGGGTCTACCTGTTCAGAGAGGGCAAGCTCACCGCTTTAAACGAGGACAGCGACTATCTGAACGACCTTATCGAGCAGGTTATCGCGGGGGACATGACCTTTGAAGAGGCGGGAGAAAATTCCAAAAAGGACGCTCTCGCCCAGTATATCGGTTTCAAAGGCGGCATTAACCCCGACGGCAACAGCAAGCCGTTTATTCCCCAAAGGGGCGACAAGCTGCTTTTGTGCAGCGACGGGGTTTACAACGCTTTGACGAAGGAGGAGCTTATACAGGCTCTCAGTCTTGAGGCTGCCGAGGCGGCGCAGTTGATTGAGAACAGGGTTCTCTCAAAGGGCTACTCCACGCAGGACAATTTCACGGCGGTGGTGCTGGAATTTTTTAAGTAATTGTAAATTTTTTATGAAAGGAAATATTTTTAATGAAAAGATTTTTAAGAATTTTATCCCTGCTGACGGCGGCGGTTATGCTGGCGTGTCAGTGGGCGGCTGTAAGCGTTTCGGCGGCAAGCGCGGTTGAGGACGCGGAACAGAGCGTCGTTCTTGTGGCGGCAGGTCCGGGCTGGGGTTCGGGTTTTGCGGTGGGCAAGGTCGGCGAAAACCCTCGGTATATCGTTACAAACTGTCACGTTATAGCCGACGAAAACGACAATGTGTACAGCGACATAACCGTGTATTTTTCGGCGGCGGCAAATAAATTCATGACGGCTGAAGTCGTGGCGGCGGATTTAAGCAAAGACCTTTGCGTACTGGAGCTGCCCGAGCCTACAACGGAAAGAAAGCCTATCACCCTTTGCAAGTCGGAAAACGTTTCAAAGGGCGACGAGGTTTTCCTGCTGGGTTATCCCGCGTACTCTCTTGCGGGAAAAAATTACAATACCTTTGATACAAAGGATATAACTTCCGCAAAAGGAAGTATTTCCCAGCAGACGAGAATAAACAACAGCGGCGCAATAGGCACTAACGTCTATATGACGGACGCGGTTGTTGACGGCGGAAACTCGGGCGGTCCCATGATAAACTCCGACGGTCAGGCTATAGGAATTAACACCTGGGAAAACGTCATGAAAGACGACGATGGCAACAAAAGAACCGAGGGCGGCTACGCCGTGCTGGTCGACGAGCTTATACCCATACTTAACTCAAACAACGTGCCCTACACCCTTTCAACGGACGCTGCTCCCGCGGCTGAGGGCGAGGACGGCGAAACCGAGCAGACCGATGCCGCTCCCGCCTCCGAGGGCGGAAACACAATGATGATAGTTATAATTGCGGCTGCGGCTGTGGTGGTTATAGCCGTAGTTGTGGTGGTAATAATCGTTTCCAAAAACAAGAAACCCGCGGCGGCGGCTTATTCTCCCTCCCCCGCCCCTGCCCCGGTACAGCCAATGAGGAGCGGCGGAGCGGTCATCACGGGCATGAAAGGCATTATGGCGAACCGCAGTTTCAACATCAACGGCAGCCTTGTTTTGGGCAGAAATTCCCAAAAGTGCAACGTATGCTTTCCCGTTGACTCAAAGGGCATTTCCGGCGTGCACTGTCAAATCAGGCAGGGCAGCGGCGGCTATGAGATTATGGACTTAGGCTCCAGCAACGGCACGTTTTTGGGCAGCGGACAAAGGCTTACGCCCAACGTTCCCGTGTATATTCCCGACGGCACGTATTTTTATCTGGGCAGCGCGGAACAGCTTTTCCAAATAAAATATTAACCGAAAGAAAGGATAATTTATGGTTATCAATTCAGCCAAATACAGCTGCGCGGCGGGGCACGGCATTAACGAGGACTCCTGCCTGTGCAGCCCCGAAAGGGGGATTTTTATCGTCGCGGACGGACTGGGCGGTCATTCAAGCGGCGAAAAGGCGTCCCTTGCGGCAGTTGATTATTTTGAGGAAAAATGTTTCGGCGGCTACACAAACGAGTGCATTACCGAGCTTTTGGAGGGCGCGAACCTTGAAGTCCTGCGAAAGGGCGACGGCGGGAAAACCACAACAGCAGCCGCTTTTACGGAGAACGGCAAATTCATCTACGCCAACGTGGGGGACAGCAGGGTCTACTACTTCAGGGGCGGGAAAATTATCGCCCAAACGAAAGACCACTCCGTCTGCCAGGCATCGGTGGACATGGGTATGATGCGTTTCGAGGACATTCGGGGCAGCGAGGACCGCTCCCGCCTTTTAAAGGTGCTGGGCAGCGAGGAGAGCCTCAACATTAAAAAGCACTACCCACCCATACCCATACAGAACGGGGACGCGTTTTTGATTTGCAGCGACGGCTTTTGGGAGTTCGTCTACGAGGCGGAAATGGAGGCTGACCTGCTTAAGTCCGACAGCGCGGACGCGTGGCTGAAATATATGCTTAAACGGCATATTCTCCGCGCCGAAAACAAGGGGGACAACTACACCGCCGTCTGCGGAATAATCTATCTCGACGGCAGCGAGGACTTCCCCAAGACCGTCCCCAACGCCATTGCGGAAGAGCTTTCCCCCCAAAAGAATAAGCTGCTTGTACCTATTGCGGCGGGGGGAGCTTTGCTTATTGCGGCGGCGGTTGGAATTGCGGTTGTCCTAAACGCGGGCAAGGGGGGCGGGGAAGTCGCCGAACCCACGGAGACGTCCTCTATATCCGAAACCGCCGAGGATACAACCGTTACCGAAACAACATCGGCAGAGCCTACTACGACCACGGTTACTACCACTGCTACGGCAGAGCCGACAACTACCGCGGTTACTACCACCGCAACGGCAGAGCCTACCACAACCACGGTTACAACAACCACCACAGCTGCAACCGAAGAGGAACAGGAAAATATTCCCAAAGAAAATAACCCGGGCGGGATTGAAAATATTCCCGCGTAATGCTATAATAAAAAGGAGAAACACGCAATGGTAACTCTCGGAAACAAAACGCTCTGTTCGGGCTGCTTTTCCCCCGTAAAGAAAGAGCCGTGCAAAAAATGCGGTTTTTCCGAGGAAAGCTATACGCCCGACAATGTTGCCCTGCCCTGCGGTTCGGTACTTATGGGGAGCTTTCTCATAGGCGGCGTTATCGGCAAGGGCGGGTTCGGCATCACGTACCGCGCCTATGATGTTAAGTACGGCAGGGTTATCGCGATAAAGGAATATTTTCCCATTGAGCTTGCGGTACGGGAACAGGGCGGAACGGCTCTTGCGGTTAGGGACAGGAAGTCCGCCGAAATGTTCAGGCACGGCGCGGAAAAATTCTACAACGAGGCAAGTTTTGTAGCGAAGTTTTCGGGCAACCCGAATATTGTCAAGGTCTACCAGTTTTTTTACGAAAACAACACGGCGTACTTTACCATGGAGTACCTTGACGGCATGACGTTAAAGGACTATGTTACCCGCTGCGGCTGCGTAAACCCGGGGCAGGCGGTTAATATCGCCGACAAAATCGCGTACGCCCTTTGCGAGGCGCACAGGAGCAGCGTTCTGCACAGGGACGTTTCCCCGGACAACATCATGCTTTGCCGCGACGGCAATGTCAAGCTCCTTGACTTCGGGGCGGCGAGGCAGGTTTTCCCCGAGGGGTCGCAGCTTTTGTCGGTAATTTTGAAACCGGGGTTCGCTCCTCTGGAGCAGTATATGCGAAACGGCAAGCAGGGCGAGTGGACGGACGTCTACTCCCTTGCCGCCTCGGTTTTTTACGGGCTGACGGGGCAGATACCCGAAGACCCTCAAAGCAGGTTCGAGGAGGACTCCCGCATGGACAGCGGTCTGAGCGGCATACAGCCCGATTTGCGGAACGTTATCTGTTACGGCATGAAAATACGTTACGCGGAGCGGTACCAAACCACCGAGGAATTCAGAGCGGCTTTGGCGAACGTACCCATAAGGCGGCAGGAAGTAAGGCTGCCGAGGGTAATTCCCGAGGCGACGGAGGCGGAAAAGCAAAACCCCGTAAAGAAACTTTTGGCAAGGCTTTTCGGCGGGTGAAAGTGATCCTAAGGGCTATTTGAAAAAAGGGGAAGATGATGAATAGCAAACCGACGAATTACAGCAATTCAGCAAAATAAACGCATTTTGTAGGGCGGGGGCTCTGCTCCCGCCTAACACGGCAATTTCATCAAAAGGCGGGAGCAAGCCCCCGCCCTACGGCAAATTTTTCCGCAGATATGGTTATTGTTTTGCAGAATTGCTATAGTGTACATAAAAAAATTTACGAAAGGAGAATTTATGATAGAGTTAAACAAGAAAAAGCTGTGCGAAAGCTGCTTTTGCGAGACGGACAAAGAACCCTGTCCCGAATGCGGGTTTTCGGCGGCGGAATTTACTCCCGACCCTCTCGTCCTGCCAATGGGCACGCGGCTCAACGACAAGATTGTCATCGGCAGGGTTATCGGCAAGGGCGGTTTCGGGGTGACGTACTTAGGCTACGACCTGCGAATGGAGAAAACCATCTGCGTTAAGGAGTACTACCCCAACGGCATCGCCTACCGCTCCCCAGGCGGGACGGAGATTTCCATAAACGACCCAAAGTCGGCGGAAACCTTTGAAAAGGGCGCGGAGAAATTCTACTCCGAGGCGGAAATGGTGGCGCAGTTTAACGGCAACCCGAATATTGTCAGCGTTTACGACTACTTCCGCGAAAACAACACCGTTTACCTGATAATGGAATTCATACAGGGCGTTACCCTGAAAAATTACGTCAAAAAACACGGCAAACTCACCGACGGGCAGGCTCTCTACGTCATGGACAAAATCGCCGCCGCTTTGAGCATTACTCACAGCGCGGGGGTTCTGCACAGGGATATTTCCCCCGACAACATTATGATTTGCAAGGACGGCAAGGTCAAGCTGATAGACTTCGGCGCGGCGCGGCAGATTATGGCGGAAAGCTCCTCAAACCTTACGGTGGTTATGAAACCCGGGTTCACCCCTATCGAGCAGTACACCAAAAAGGGCAGGCAAGGGGCTTGGACGGACATTTACTCTTTGGGCGTGTCCATATACTACGGGCTGACGGAAGTTATTATCGACGACCCCTACGCCCGCATGGACAGCGACGAAGAGCTTGCCGCAAACACTCACGGCGTAAACAGCGATTTGTGGAATATACTCAAAAAGTGCACCATGATAAATTCCTCGGACAGATACGGCAGCGCAATCGATTTGAGAAAGGCGTTGAAGTCGGTTTCCGCGCCCATAAAGGCTGAGCCGCTTATTCTTACGGACGAGGATTTAAAGGCGGAAACGGAGAAAGCTCCCGCGGAAACGCAAATTCCCGAAACCGCGGAAAAGAAAACTCCCAAGACCGAAGTCCCCGAAAAGACGGAGGCTATAGAACGTTTCGAGACTGAGAACCTCCCTCCCCCCGACAACGACGAGGCGGTGAGGGAGGCGTCCTCAAAGCAGGAAGAGAAAACCGCCAAAAATGTTAAGCCCGCGGAGAAAGCCTCCGCCGTACCGGAGAAAGTTCCCGGGGAAAAGCCCAAAATCAAAAAGCCGTTTATAATCGGCGCGGCTGCGGCGGTACTTGTCATCGTAATTGCCGTTATCGCCGCCGCGGGAAATCACGGGGAGGACGTTATTACCGCGGACAACGTGACGGTTACGGGCAGCGGCACGGAAAGCGTTACCGAAAATACCCAAAATACCGAAACGGAAAAGAACGCGGAGGTAAGCCTGCCCGCCGTCAAGGACGGGAAAATCGTCATAGACAGCGGCGACCTCGCCTGGTCTATGGCGGGAACGGTTTTCAAGGAAACAGTACAGCAGCTTGACGGGGACGTGAGAGTTACCCTGAAACTTAAGTACTTCAGCGAAAACGCCGACGAGTACCGCGGCATAAGGGTTCTTGAAAGCAACAGCGTTATGTCCGTAAAGGGAGTGGCTTTGAACAGGGACGTTTCGGGCACATACGTCATTGAGGGCGGCGTTAAGGAGTTTGTGTTTATAATTCCCGAGGAGCTGAAAAACAACATGACGGAAAGCATGCGTTTCGACTGCACCAACGTTACGGTTGAGTCCGCCGTGCTGGAAGAGGAAAAATATGACAAAACCTTTGGGTTTGAGGACTTCGGCTACCCCGAGGACTGGAATGCCATGGCGTACATACCGATTGAGGAATTGACCGGTTACGGCGGGGACGTGCGTATTACCGTCGACGCCGAGATAGGCAAGTACGCTGAGGGGGATTCGGCGGTTTGGTGGGTGGACGGCGTTACGCCGATTTCCTGGATTCACCCCGTGGAAACCGACGGCTTGGCAAAACTTAACATTTCGGCGGATAATCTTCCCCAACCCGACGGCGACGATAT
>JAMPDU010000001.1:12862-23851 GCA_023665505.1 Ruminococcus sp. | reverse complement strand
ATACGAAAAATCTGCCTGCAATCCGAGCATTTCGGATAGTGTCAACACGCCCTAAAACGCCTGCTCCTATTTTCGGAGCAGGCGTTATTTTATGAGCTGAATTTTGGGAATTACTTCTTCATAGCCTCTTCAACCGCAACCGCGCAGGCAACCGTCGCGCCTACCATTGGGTTGTTGCCCATGCCGATAAGTCCCATCATCTCAACGTGAGCGGGAACTGAGGACGAACCCGCGAACTGAGCGTCGGAGTGCATACGTCCCATTGTGTCGGTCATGCCGTAGGACGCAGGTCCCGCAGCCATATTGTCGGGGTGGAGGGTACGTCCCGTACCGCCGCCCGAGGCAACGGAGAAATACTTCTTGCCCTTGTCGGTACATTCTTTCTTATATGTACCCGCAACAGGGTGCTGGAAACGTGTGGGGTTGGTGGAGTTACCGGTAATGGAAACGTCAACGCCCTCTTTCCACATTATGGCAACTCCCTCTGTAACGTCGTTCGCGCCGTAGCAGTTTACCTTAGCGCGCAGACCGTCGGAGTATGCCTTGCGGAAAACTTCCTTAACCTCGCCCGTGTAGTAGTCCATTTCGGTTTCAACATATGTAAAGCCGTTGATGCGGGCGATAATCTGAGCGGCGTCTTTTCCGAGACCGTTAAGAATTACGCGGAGAGGTTTCTGACGAACCTTGTTAGCCTTTTCGGCGATACCGATAGCGCCCTCGGCAGCGGCAAAGGACTCGTGTCCCGCCAAAAACGCAAAACATTCCGTCTCTTCCTCGAGGAGCATTTTGCCCAAATTTCCGTGACCCAAACCAACTTTACGCTGGTCGGCGACAGAACCGGGAATACAGAACGCCTGAAGTCCCTCGCCGATAGCGGCGGCGGCGTCAGCGGCTCTTGTGCAGCCTTTCTTGATAGCGATAGCGCAGCCTACGGTGTACGCCCACTTAGCGTTTTCAAAGCAGATAGGCTGAATACCCTCAACGAGCTTGTAAATATCAAGACCCTTAGCCTTGGTTATCTCGGCTGTCTCTTCGATAGACTTGATGCCGTACTGAGCGAGAACGTCGAGGATTTGTTTTTCTCTTCTCTCATATGATTCAAATAAAGCCATTGTAAAATACCTCCTTATTCCTTTCTCGGGTCGATAACTTTAACCGCGTCGGCAACTCTGCCGTACTGACCCTGCGCCTTTTCAAAAGCGGTATTGGCGTCGTCGCCCGCCTTGATGAAGTCCATCATCTTGCCGAAGTTAACGAACTTGTAGCCGATGATTTCGTCGTCCTCGTTAAGGGCGATACCGGTAACGTAGCCGTCGGTCATTTCGAGGTAACGGGGTCCTTTGGCAAGCGTGCCGTACATTGTGCCGATCTGGGAACGGAGACCCTTGCCCAAGTCCTCAAGACCCGCGCCGATTGCAAGTCCGTCCTCGGAGAACGCGCTCTGGGAACGTCCGTAAACGATTTGGAGGAAAAGCTCTCTCATAGCCGTGTTGATGGCGTCACAGACAAGGTCTGTGTTGAGAGCCTCGAGAATGGTTCTGCCGGGGAGAATTTCGGACGCCATAGCCGCCGAATGGGTCATACCGGAACAGCCGATAGTCTCAACCAAAGCCTCCTGAATAACGCCCTCCTTGATATTGAGGGAAAGCTTGCAAGTACCCTGCTGAGGGGCGCACCAACCAATGCCGTGGGTAAAGCCGGAAATATCCTTGATTTCCTTAGCCTTGACCCATTTTGCCTCTTCGGGGATAGGCGCTGCCCCGTGAGCAACGCCTTGCGCAACGGGACACATTTTTTCAACCTCACGTGAATAGATCATATGTACATACTCCTTTCAGAATTTGCCAAACCGAAAACGGTTTTTGCATACATTTATATTATACAACGTTTTGACAAAAAAAGCAAGAGGTTTTCTCAATTTTTTGTATATTTTTTAACGAAGTTTACCTGCACGTCATTTTTTGGTAATTTTTCCCGCAAACTCCTCAAACAAAGCCGTCAGCCGCTCGTCAAGCTTTTTTCGTCTGTTGGGAGATTTTACCTCCATAGTACATTCCAAAAGCTCGTTTTCGTCAATTTGTTTAAGGTATGATATGCGGTGTACATTTTTATTCCGCATTTCAACCTGCAAATCAAATATGCCGTGACCGCATTTGTCGGCGGAAAACGTTTCCGCAGAAGAATACATTTTCTCCCAAACTTTTCGGATATTTTCCTCCGAAATATCGCAGTCAAGCTCCGCCGCGATACCGAGGTAAAACGCCGCCGAAGTTTCCGCGCCCTCGCTTGGCGCGTACTCGTAAACTTGGTATATCTCCCCCGCCGAGCCGTCCCCCGTATCGGTGAAATGCCTGTCTCTCGGCGGGTAAACCGTCACCGTCTCGCCGCAGAGAAGTTCAACTTCTTTTGGCGGGTACGGGTCGGGCTTTTGAGATTTTGCATATTCTTCCGATATTCTGAATGCGTTTATAACAGCATTGCCTAAAGCTGCTGATGAGGCATTGTTTGGGAGCTTTACCGTTTCGTTTCCGTCTATGCCGCCGTATCCTTGATTGTCATCCGAAGAAATCAAAGCCGATACACTGTATATCCCCTGTTCATTCATATGAATACCGCAGTGCATATATTTTTTGTTAAATGCCCTATATGATTTACATTTTGTTTCTTTAAGGTAAAATAAATCTTCATCGCGTTCGGCTCGGGTTCTTGCGTCAACAGGACTTACACGTATATGCTCAAAGGCGTCCAAAATTGCCTCTCCGATAACCTCGGGTAATTCGGTATCGTTAAGCTTACGATACCACGCCATAAAAGTTCCATAATAACCTATTGTGGTTATATAAGGTACAATAAACAGCTGATGTTCACCTTTGAATATACCGACATACCACGGAAAAGTATTTTCTTTGCAATATTTGTGTTCCATAGGGTCATTTTTTTCATACTCGGCAATTCGCCGCATTGTCTCTTCATAGCTAAGCTCCATATTGTTCACCCTTTCATTTATATTACTTTTTCAAGGAGCATTTCCGCACAAACTCCTCAAACAAACCCGTCAGTTTTTCATCAAGTTTTTTTCGGCTGTTAGGCTTGCGAAGTTCCATAGTACAGTCAAGAAGTTCACATTCATCAATCTGCAACAGATACGAAATTCGATGAACGTTTTTGTTTCTCATTTCCGCGCGAAGTTTAAAAATGCTGTACTCCACATCTTTTACCTCAAAAAATTCCGCCTTGCCGTACAGTTTTTCCAAAACTCTGCAAATGTTTTCCCCGCTCATATCACAATCAAGTTCCGCCGCAATACCGAGTGAAAACGCCGCCGACCATTCCGCATCTTCCCTCGGCAAATACATATACGCTTGATAAATCTCCCCCACCCCGCAGTCATCATAATCGGAAAAATGCTTGTCCCGAGGCGCAGATACAGTTACCGTACCCCCGTTTAAAAGCTCAATACTTTTTTCGGGGTACGGATTTCCCGCAACTTTGTCGGTAATCTTTCTGCACCTGTCAAGAGCTTCAATTATCATTTCGCCGAGCTTTTCGGGGTCGGAATAATCGGTAAATTCCAACGGCGTATCAAACGTAAGTATTCCGGGTTCTCCCGTAGAATACGAACAATTGCCGATACTTCCTTTTTTATACCACCAAAATATAAATGTATATTTATCATCGGGAATACTGTACTCGATATTAATTCTGTCATATGTTGATTCGATTTTTTTATCGTCTTTAGCGTCCATAAAATCAAGCCATTGAAGTCGTTGGATATTGTTACTGTTTAGCAATTCACTGCTGTTTTCAGCCAGCATTTCTTCAAGTTCCCCCGCCGTAAAATCGCTTATTTCATGAAATCTGTTCAACAGCTTTTGAGCCGTTAAACCCATTTCAGAAATATTATCGGTAGTAATTTTATCATATTCGGAAAAATGATAATGATTAAATCCGACAACTTCATGCTGTATTTGGAAATAATAAGTATTCCCCTTTCTGTATATGTGTAAGGGAAAGCGTTTTGTAAAATAATCGGGTCTCCATTTGAATTTCATTTTTTCACCTCATTTTATTTCAGAGCATCACGCCTTATTCAAAATTTCCTCATAAATTTTCTCCTGCCCCGCAAGCTGTTCCGCGGCGTTGTCAAGGGTGGTTTGGGTAATATGCTCGCCGCCGAGTATTCTCGCTATCTCCTCAACCCGCTGTTTTTCGTCGAGACGCGTCACGCTCGTGTACGTGCCGCCGTCAACGCTGCTTTTCTCGATAAGCAGGTGGTTGTCCGCCATAACCGCTATCTGGGACAAATGCGTCACGCAAAGTATCTGCCGCGATTTCGACACCTGACGGAGCTTTACTCCTATCTTCTGCGCCGCCCGACCGCTTACACCCGTGTCAACCTCGTCGAATATCATTGTGGGAATATCTTCCTTTTCCGCAATGACGTTCTTTATAGCAAGCATTATCCGCGAAAGCTCTCCCCCCGAGGCTATTTTGGAAATCGGTTTAGGCGGTTCTCCCGGGTTTACCGAAATCATTATCTCCATATTGTCCATTCCCACCGACGTCAGCTTTCCCGAGGTATGTTCAAAAACAATCTTCACATTTGGCATATCAAGAAATTTAAGCTCCTCGGCAATTTTATCGGTAAGCTGTTTCGCCGCCCTTTTACGTTTCTCGGAAAGCCTTTCCGCCTTTTCGGAGGTCTCAATCAAAAGCTGTTCCTTGCGCCCGCTCAGCTCCTCGATTTCCTTGGAATACCCCGCTATCTCCCCCGCCTCTTTGGTGTAGGCATTGTACCGCGAAATAAGCTCCCCCAAAGTGCAGGAATACCGCTTTTTAATATTGTACAGCTTTTCCCGCCTGTCCGAAAGGTACTCCAAACGCTGTTCGTCCACATCTATATTTTCCGCAAGCCTTGTCAGCTCGCCGCCTATGTCCGCAAGCTCTATCTTCGCCGTTTCGAGGCGGTTGTTAAGCGTTTCAAGCTCGGGCATTATGTCCGCGAAATCCGCAAGCTCTCCGATAATTCTGTCTATGCCCTCTGTCATTCCCGAAGTGTCCTCGTCCCCCAAAATTGAAATATGCGCCCCCGTCAAAGCCTCCGAAAGAACGCTGCTGTTGTTCGCCACCGCAAACTCGTTCTCAACCGCCGTATCCTCGTTTTCGTCCTCCAGCTCCAATTCCCCCACGTCGGCAATGAATTGATTGAGGTAATCCGCCCGGTTCTGCTTTTCCCTCTCAAGTACAGCAAGCTGTTTTATCCTGCGGGCGGTGCTCTGAAGTTCCTTAAAAGAATTTTTGTAGTCCTCAAGCTGTTCCGCCAAATCGGCAAAGCTGTCCACTATTTCAATGTGCTTTTCGGGGTACATCAAAATCCTGTTATCGTGCTGACCGTGAACGTCTATAAGGGTCTCCCCTATCTCACGAACGGCGGATGCTGTTGCGGTTTTGGAATTTATCCTCGCGGTACTTCCCCCGTCGGCGAAAATTTCGCGGGTTATCATGAGTTCGTCGTCGGCGCAGTCTATGCCAAGCTCCGCAAGTTTGCTTTTGGTGCTTTCGGCAAGACCGCGGAACATCGCAGTAACCACCGACTTCTCGCAGCCGGTGCGGACAATATCCTTGCTGACCCGCTTGCCCAAAACGGCGTTAATTCCGTTAATAAGAATGGACTTTCCCGCGCCCGTCTCCCCCGTAAAAACGTTGAAGTTTTTCGTAAACGGTATCTCGGCTTTTTGTATTACCGCAAGATTTTCTATATATAATTCACAAAGCATTTTTTATACGTCCTTTCAGAAAAATGTTTACTTTATAAAGGCTTTCATTTCACGGGTAAAATCGGCGGCGGCGCTTTCCGTTTTCATAAGGGCGAAAATCGTGTCGTCCCCGGCGATAGTACCCAGTATCTCGCCGCAGTCTGTTTTGTCAAGCATTGCGCAGACCGCCTGCGCCATACCCGTGTGGCACTTTATCACAACCGTGTTGCCGGCGTAAACAACGTCCACAGCCGATTCCTTGAACATCGGCGGGTACTCCAAAGCCGCGCCCTTTACGTAAACATACGCGCCCGAGGGCGACATCTGCTTTTTTACGCGAAGTTCGTTTATATCCCGCGAAAGCGTCGCTTGGGTGACCCGTATGCCGCTGTCTTCCAAATACCGCTTTAAAGCCTCTTGTGTGGAAACCTCGCGGCTTTCGATTATTTCAATAATTTTGCTTTGCCTTTGTTTTTTCATTGTCTCAACCTCTTATTTTATGGGATTCATCAGCTTGTTGTTTACCGCGTTAAAGAATGAGTTACCCTTAATATCAATCAGTCTCAGCTTTTTGGCGGACTTTTTTATTATCAGCGTATCGCTTTTCAAAAGCTGTACGTTTTTCCTGCCGTCCACCGAAAAGTACACAAGGTCGTCCTCCGAACAGTGCCTTACCTCAAGGGTTCTCTCGGCGGAAAAAACCATAGTCCGCGAAAAAAGCGAGTGAGGGCATATTGGCGTAAGCTGAATACATTCCGTGCTCGGTTCCAGTATTGGTCCCCCCGCCGAAAGTGCGTACGCCGTAGAACCCGTCGGGGTGGAAAAAACCATTCCGTCCGAGCGCATGGAGCTTACCGCGATACCCTCCGTGGAAACCGTGTAGTCGGCGATTTTGGAGTAAGGTCTTGAAATTACAACGTCGTTCAAAGCCGTGTAAGAGGAAATTATGCCGCTGTCCCGCATTACCGAAACGTCAAGCATCATTCGGCTTTCCACCGTGTAATCCCGGGTTTTCAGCCTTGAAAGCATGTCAAGCCCGTCTATCTCAACTGACGCCATAAAACCCAGCCTGCCCGTGTTTATCCCCATAAGCGGCTTGTCGAACAGCGACGCGTAGGAGGACGCTTTAAGGATAGTTCCGTCGCCGCCTATCGCTATTATTATATCGCATTTTTCGGTTATTTCCTCGATGCCGCCGAATTTTACAAAGTCTTTTTCCGCAAACTCGTTTTTGTAACGCTCCTCCGCAAGAACCTCCGCGCCCAACCCGTTAAGTATATCGCAGCACTCAAGCGCCGTGCTCAAAGCATTTTTTTTCCCGAAATTCGGGAACAAAACTATTTTCACCGTAATCATTCCTTTTGGTATTATTTCAATTCGTCAAAGGCTGACGAAACGATTTTCTTAAAATCAAAATCACCCTGTACCCCGCCGATTTTCAAATAGGCGAGGTACTCGATATTCCCGTCCCCGCCCGAGATAGGCGAGTAATCAAGTCCGACGACGGGAAGTCCCTCTGAAAGACAAAACGCGGCAATATCCTCCAGAACCCTCTCGTGTACTTTCCTGTCTTTGACAATTCCGCCCTTGCCTATTGCCGCTCTCCCCGCCTCAAACTGGGGTTTTATCAGTACAGCCGATTCGCCGCCCTCCGGGAGAATTTCCCTTATTTTGGGCAAAATCTTTTTCAGCGACACAAATGAAACGTCCGCCGAAATAAAGTCCGGGCGTTTTGGGAAATCCCCCGCCGAAAGGTCTTTTATGTTCGTACCCTCCATATTCAGCACCCTGCCGTCAGCCGCAAGGCTTTCGTCAAGCTGACCGTGACCCACGTCCACCGCGTAAACATACGCCGCGCCGTTTTGGAGCATGCAGTCCGTAAATCCCCCCGCGGACGCTCCAATATCTGCGCAGACCCGCCCCTCAAGCTCAATGCCGAATTCGGCAATCGCCTTTTCAAGTTTTAAGCCGCCCCTGCCCACGTATTTAAGCTGTCCGCCGACAATTTTTACTTCGGAGCTTTCCCCGACCTCATAAGCTGGCTTTGTGACTGCCCTGCCGTCCACGAAAACATGCCCCGCTTTAATAAGCTCCTTTGCACGCTCGCGGCTTTTGGCAAGTCCTCTTTCGGCAAGAAAAACATCAAGTCTCACGGACTTCACTACCGGCGTTTTCAAGAATTTTCCTCATAGCGTTTTCGCTCATTCCGTATTTTTCCATACAGCTTTGAACGGACGCCTGCTTTACAAAGCCATCAGCGGCGGTTATGACAAATTTTCCCTTATAACCAATTCCGTAAAGCTCCGCAAGAAGTTTCTCTCCGACCCCTCCCGCCCGTGAGCTTTCCTCAAAGAAATATATTTCCGAGTACCCCATACAAATCTCCTTTACCTCGTCCTCAATCGGGTAAATTTTCACAAGTTTCAACACGTCTATGTCCCCTTCCGCCGCGCGGTAAAGGTTATGTACAATTCTTCCGTAAGCTACTGCAAGCCTCTTGCCGCCGTTACTTTTTAACAGATATGAATCCGTATCCCCAACGTCCGCCGTAACGGTTTCCTCCCCTTTCGGGTAACGCACCGCCGCAATTCCGTCCTCCAAATAAACCGCGCTTTCAAGGCACATTTCAAGCTCGCCGTAGGTTGAGGGCGAATATATCGCCGTGCCCGGAATTGTCAGCAGCATGGGGACGTCGAAAAGCCCCTGATGAGTTTCGCCGTCGTCGCCGATAAATCCCGCCCGGTCTACCCCCAAAACGATATGGGTTTTGTCGATTGCCGCGTCGTGAATAAGCTGGTCGTAGGAACGCTGCAAAAAGCTTGAATACACGGCGAACACGGGAATTTTCCCGCTTTTGGCAAGTCCCGCCGAAAATGTCACGGCATGCTGCTCGGCAATGCCCACGTCAAAAAACCGTCTGCCGTGTTTAGCCGCAAAGTGCTGCAAACCCGTGCCGTACTTCATGGCGGCGGTTACCGCGCAGATGTTTTCGTCCGCGTCCGCAAGGCTGTTCAGCTTTTTGCCGAAAACCTCCGAAAAGGAATCCGTCACGTTATTGTCGGGGTTTTCCCTGTCGTAACCCATAGAGGAAATCGCGTGAAACGCCCCCGGGTTGTTTTCCGCAAGCCTCAGACCCTTGCCTTTTACCGTATTGACGTGTACAAAAACGGGACGTCTTAATTTTTTCGCCGCCCGCAATGCCTCCTCCAGCTCGGCAATGTTGTGTCCGTCTATAGGTCCCAGGTACACAAAACCCATGTCCTCAAACATTGTGGAATGATACAGCACCGATTTCAGCGCGGATTTTGACGCCACAATGAATTTCTTTATCGGCTCACCCACAACGGGTGTTTCGGTGAGAATTTTTTCCACCTTTTTCTTTGCGTCAAGGTAAGCGGCGTTGCCCCGTATCGAGGTAAGGTATTTGGCGAACGCCCCCACGTTTTTCGATATGGACATATCGTTGTGGTTGAGTATCACGATAATATTGTCCTTGCTTTTGCCCGCGTTGTTAAGCCCCTCATAGGCAAGACCGCCCGTAAACGCGCCGTCCCCTATTACCGCAACGGCGTGGTGGTTGTCGCCGCAAAGCCGCATTGCCTCCGCCATACCGAAAGCCGCGGAAATAGCCGTGCTGCTATGCCCGCTGATAAAAGCGTCGTGCTCCGATTCCTCGGGGCGGCAAAAGCCCGATATTCCCCCCTCTTTCCGCAGGGTTGAAAATTGCCCGTAACGCCCCGTAAGCAGCTTATGTGTATAGGACTGATGTCCCACGTCCCAAACAATTTTGTCCGCGGGCGAACGGAACACCCGATGTATCGCCACGGTAAGCTCCACCGTCCCCAAATTTGAGGAAAGATGCCCGCCGTTTTTCATAACCGTGCCGATTATTTTTTTCCGTATCTCGCCGCAAAGCCGCTCGCACTGCTGAATTGAAAGACCGGCAAGCTCCTGCGGCAGTACCATATTTTCCAAACCTTTATATCTGCTCATAAAAACAATTCCTTATTTTAAAGTCATGGGGACTATCATTGAAATGAGAATTCCCAGCAAAGCCCCTCCGAGAACCTCAAAGGGTGTGTGCCCCAAATATTCTTTCAGTTCTTTTTTCTTTTTGTCCTTTGCGGACTTGCCGCTCTCGTCCTCCGTTTTAATGCCCTCGTCAGCGAAAATCCTGTTTATCCTGTTTATCTCCCGTGCGTGAAGTCCCGCCGAGCGGCGCACTCCCATAGCGTCGTACATAACGACCATTGCCACAATAAACATAAGCGCGAATTCGGGAGAGCCCACGCCGCATTCCCTGCACATCGCCACCGTCGCCGAGCAGACGAGCGCCGAGTGGGAGCTGGGCATTCCCCCCGCGCCGAAAAGCCTCTCGGCGTGGAATTTTTTCGTCTGTATAAAATTGAGAACCGTTTTTATAACCTGCGCCGCGCACCAGGATATTACCGCCGCGGTCAGAACGTAATTGTACGAAATTTCTTTCATTTTTTTCAATCCTTTGTTTTGTATCAGTAATTTCTTGCCAGTAAAAATTTTGTCAGTTCCTTTAAAAATTCGTTATCGGCAAAACCGTCAAGCTCCGCGAGAGCCTCCGCCGTAAGCCTTTCCGCCGCTTTTCGGGACTTCTCCAAACCCCGGAGGGAAACATAGGTAATCTTTCCGCCGTCTCTGTCGCTGCCCGTAGGCTTGCCCAAAAGTTTTTCGTCGCCGATTACGTCCAGAATATCGTCTTTTATCTGAAACGCAAGCCCCAGCTTTTCCGCGTAAGCCTCCGCCGCCGAAAGCTTTTCGGGGTCGGCGTTCGCCGCAATGCAGCCTATTTTGCAGGCGGCTTTCAGCAGCGCGCCCGTTTTCATGCCGTACATTTCAAGCAGCAGCTCTTCCGTCATTTCCCCCTTATAAGACGTGTCAATCACCTGTCCGCCTATCATGCCGTTTATGCCCACGTCACGGGAAAGCTCCGAAATCACCGCGATTTTTACATCTGCGGGCAAATCGCTTTCGGCGGCAATTTCATAGGCAAAATTTAACAGCGCGTCCCCCGCCAGCAGAGCCGCCGCCTCGCCGTACGCTTTGTGGCAGGAGGCTCTCCCCCTGCGGAAATCGTCGTCGTCCATACAAGGCAGGTCGTCGTGAATAAGGGAAAAGGTGTGTATCATCTCCAGTGCGCAGGCAATCGGCAGCACGGCTTTTTCGTCCCCCCCGCATACACGGCAGAACTCCAGCATAA
>JAMPDU010000001.1:0-12762 GCA_023665505.1 Ruminococcus sp. | reverse complement strand
AATCGCTCTCGGCCGGCGCCTCCGCCTCCGGAACAGGGGCGGGAGCAGCCGCGGGAGCAGCGGGCGCGGGACTTGCCGCGGGAGTTTCCTCTATAACCTCGTAGGACTTAACGCTGGGCGTTCCCTCTATAGCCTGTAAAACAGCCTTTGCGTACTCGCTGCCGAAATGCACTATAAAGCCTTCCTCAACGATGGTTTTCGCCGTCTCGGCGTTGCTGTCGATATCCGACGGCTCGTATGTAACGTTCTCGCAAACGTCCTTTATATTGTTTACCACCAGCACCGCCCGCAGGTTTTCCATCTGGCAGCCGTCCTCGAAGTGCACCTTTACCGTCGTCAAAGCCGACGCAGTCGCTCCGCCCGAATCCGCGCCTCTCTGAACCACTTCGCAGTCCTTGACGTTTGGCGTAGTCCTGATAGTCTCCACAACATCGTCGATGGCGACGCCGCCTTTCGGCTTGAACATAACGTCGAAACCGTTGGCAACTATAGCCTCTGCCGTGTCGCCGTTTGTCTCGATGTCGGCGGGGACGTACTCCAGTTTCGCGCAGGACTCGCTAATCCTGTTCACCACCAGCATCGCCCGCAGGTTCTCCATCTTGCAGTCCTCTTCAAACCGCACCTTTACCGACGTAAGCTCCGCCGCGGGAGCGGTTCCGCCGGCTGCGGGAGCGGATGCGGCGGGAGCCGCGGGAGCAGCCGCCGCGGGTTTCTCCGCGGGAGCGCCGCCCTTAAGCACAGCGGCGAAATCCTCGATTTTGTTCATCTGCTCGGTAAAATCCGTAGGAGTATACTCGTCCTCCTGAATGAGGTCGATTTCCGCCTTTAAAAGGTCGGACGCGTTGAATACCAGGTCGTACAGCTCATTCATAGATGAAATCACGGGATTGTCCTCACGAATAATGTAGAACATATCCTCGATAGCGTGAGCGAGCTTGGACATATTTTCCAGACCCATCATAGCCGAAGAGCCCTTTATGGTGTGCATGGTACGGAATATTTCGTTAATCTCTTCCTCTCCGAAGTTGCTCTCGTTTTCGGTTTTCATCAGAATTTGGTCAAGCTGTTCAAGAAGTGATGTGGTTTCGAACACATACGCGTCCGCCATAGCTTCCATTCCCGCTTCAAATTTTGCCATAAAAACACCTACCTATCAATTTGTGTTCGGAAGAAACCGCAGCCGCCGTCCGAAAGAAGATAGGGACAACGCGGTACACGGACAATGAAGTGATACCCGTCCGCCCGCAGAGGGGAGAGGCGGGGTATGCAATACTCCCGAAAGATATAATTCACCACAATAAGTTTATTATATTACTAATTATACTATAAAATTCTTTTTTCCACAAGCCAAAAATGAAATATAATAAAAATAAAGCTAAAAAATTTTTTGCGGCATTTTTGTTCAACTTTAACAATAATTATTAATTTTTGAGGAATTTTGTAAAATTTCAATGAACCAAAGTAAATAAATAGAAATTAGCTGTCGGGGGTCAAAGGTTAGAATTGCCAATCTTTCCTGTATTTGGGAAAAATCATATTATTCAGTACCTTTTGTCTCTTTAAACAAAATTTTGTGAACTTTTAATGAATAATTGCGTTTTTGTATTTTTTTTGTACCTATTTTATGTTATAATATAGAGAATAGAATTTACAGCAATCCTGCAAAATAATAACCGCATCTGTAGGGCGGGGGCTTGCTCCCGCCTCTTATCGAATTTACCGTGTTAGGCGGGAGCAGAGCCCCCGCCCTACAAAAAAAAGGTGGTTAAACCGTTATGTCCGATATGTTAAGAGTTACCATGCCCGTAGCCCCCAAGGAATACGGCATGAACCAGAACGTCAAGCCCCAAGCCCCCGAACAGGTCTTCGAGCTGGGCAACGTGGAATATATAAATAAAGCCAACACCCGCGACGAGCAGCTGGGCGAGCAAAACCTCAAGGACGGCGGCGGCACGGGTCTGCCCACTCTGCGGGCGGACATCGCCAAAGACCCCGCCATGTCCGCCGTGCTTTTAAAGGGACTTGTCAGCGGCGCGGCTATGGACATTCTCCGCCAGTCGGGAAACGCCGAGCTTTTAAACAAAGTAACCGAGTTCGCCGGGGAAATAATGCTCCTCCCCAACGCCGACGAAGTCGCCGCCGACATTATCCGCCAGCAGGAAGAGGCAACCGTTTTCAGCGACCCCCTTTGGTCCGAGCTTAAAAATATGCTGACCGGGCTTAACGGCGACCCCGTTGGCGAGGAACTCGCCGCCGCCGTGCTGGACTTCGCCAAAGCCACAGCCTCCGCGGGAGCGCGTGAAAGCATTCTCACCTCAATCTCCGAAAGCCTGCGGTATCTTGCGGGTGAAACCGCCCAGTCCCGTGAAATAATGAACCTCCTTAACCAAACCGCCGACAGGCTCAACGCCGACAACTTCTCCGAGGTAAAGCAGGACGTTCTCTCCCTCGTCAATTATTTGCAGGACAGCCTACTTCTCAACGACAAAACCCAGAACCTGCTGTCCCTTATTACATACAATCTTTCCCGTTTCAACAACAGCAGCTCCGCCGTTGCGGAAAGTTTCCGCGCCGTGGCAAGCATGACGGGCGACCCCGAAACCGCCCAAAAACTGGAAACTCTCTTCGCCAAATTTATCGAAACCTCCAGACTTCCCCCCGACGTTAAACTTGCCGCCATGGAGGACTCCCACACTTCCTCCGCAGCTATGTCCATGACAATGCTTGCCGAACGGGTTGCCAACGCCGTGGAAAATTCCACCAAAAACATGTCCCCCGAACAGCTCGACAGCCTTACCGGGGAACTTCAGGAGCTTACCAAAGAACTTCAGGAACTCACACAAAACGCTCAAAACAACCAAACAACCGAAACCGTGGTGACCCGTACCGAGGAAAACGGCGAAACCGCCCAAACAACCGAAACAACCGTTACAGCGGGAAAAGCCGCCATAGACATAAAACAGGGCGTGTCGTTCCTCCGCAGAATGATAGCCCCCCTCGTGCAGGACAGCATGCGGGGCGGCGTAAACACCCTCCTGCGGAACTTCGAGAACGAAAAAGACTTAAACACCCTTATCGACCGGCTTAGCGTAATCGTCAACCGCATAGACAACCCCGACGCGAAAATAGCCGTCGCCCAAAGCGTAAACCAAGTGCTGTCCCAAATGGCTTTGGCGGAGGGTATCAACTATAAACCCCCCACCACCATGGAAAATATGCTTGACTTCCTCGTTAAGAACATCAACGACCCGTCCTTAAAATCCCTGTCGGCAATGAACCGCGGGGAAATGCTGCAAGGGCTGCTGACTTCCCCCGGGGTATTCTCGCCCCTGCTGCACTTTTTGGTACCCATGAATATGGACGGCACAAAAGCTTTCGGCGAACTTTGGGCAGACCCCGACGCAGGGGACGGCAAGCCGGGCGGCGACGACGACAAACATCTTTTCCTCTGCTTTGAGATAGAGGAGGCAGGCTATTTCGAGCTGGAAGTCTACTCTCACGGCAGGGACATAAACGTCTCCCTGCTTTGCCCCGAGGGCAGCGAGCGGCAGTATCTTCCCTTAAAGGAAACCATTCCCGTAATAGCCTCCGCAAACGGCTACAACGCGGAAAAGACGATAATATCCCCGCTAAAGAAAAAGCGGGATTTAAACAAAGTTTTCCCGAAACTCAACGACCGCAAAAACAACCTGAACGTCACCGCGTAACAATTACATCTTTCGTAGGGGACGGGTTTCCCGTCCCGCAAATACGTAACCTCGGGACGGGAAACCCGTCCCCTACAAAATATACTAAATAAAAGGGGAGAACGATATGCCCGTATACAGAGGCAAAAAGCCGAGCAACGCCGCCGTGGCGTTAAAATACAACCCGGAAAAGGACTATACCCCAATCGTGGTAGCCACGGGTCAGGGACACGTAGCGGAAAAAATAATCAACCTTGCGGACGAAAACGGCGTGCCCATATACCGCGACGACTCCACCGCCGCGCTGCTGACGATGCTGAGCGTGGGGCAGGGCATACCCCCCGAGCTTTACCAAGTTGTGGCAGGGATATACGTGCAGGTAATGCAGCTTGCGAAAGAGAAAAAATAATTAATAATTAAGAATTATTCGGGAAACCGTTTCTCTTTCCCCTAAAATTTAATTATTGTGTAACGTTTTTGTAGGGGACGGGTTTCCCGTCCCGCGGGTTATGTACAAACGGGACGGGAAACCCGTCCCCTACGGAATTTGTTTAATTAATGTAGGGCGGGGGCTTGCTCCCGCCTTTCCGAAAATGTACGGTACAGCAAGGCGGGAGCAGAGCCCCCGCCCTACAGATGCGGTTATATTTTAGGGGAAAGAAAAACGGTTTCCCGAAAAATTATTAATTATTAATTAACCAAAAGGAGTAACCCAAATGCTGGAATTCATCGACAGCCACGCCCACTACGACGCGGAACAGTTCGACCCCGACAGGGACGAGCTGCTGCCCCGCCTGCACGAGGGCGGCGTGCTGAAAATCGTAAATATGGGCTGCAATTTGACCCGTTCCCGCCTTTCCGTGGAGTACGCGGAAAAATTTTCCTTTATGTACGCCGCCGTGGGCGTCCACCCCGAGGACGTGGACGGCACTCCCGCCGACTACCTCGAAACCCTGAAAAATTGGGCGTTGCAGCCGAAAACCGTGGCAATCGGCGAAATTGGCTTAGATTACCATTACGACGGTTACGACCCCGACCTGCAAAAACGCATTTTCGAGGAACAGCTCGATTTGGCGGAACAGCTTGCCCTGCCCGTGGTTATCCACTGCCGCGACGCCACCGAGGACTGCCTGAATATCCTCCGCAAGCGGGGGCGCGTTCGGGGGGTTATGCACTGTTTTTCCGGCTCTGCCGAGACCGCCAAGCAGGTGCTCGCGCTGGGCATGAACATCAGTTTTACGGGGGTTCTGACCTTCAAAAACGCCCGCCGCGCCCTCGAGGCGCTGTCCGCCGTCCCGCTTGAAAGGCTCATGCTGGAGACCGACTGCCCCTACATGGCGCCCGAGCCGAACCGGGGCAAGCGCTGCGACAGCGGCATGATTTTGGATATTATTCCCAAAATCGCGGAAATTAAGGGAGTTACCCCCGAGCAAGTCGCCAAGCAGACCACCGAGAATACGCTGGCTTTATTTAGCAAAATGAGGGAATAAGTCCCATTTATGTAAATATTTGTAAACAAATTTTCGGTGACTTTTTGATAAAAATTGATTTTTTTGAGCAATTTCTGCACGTTTTTTCTCAAAAATGCGCAAAAAGTGGTAAACACACTGTATTTATAATGTGTACAAATTATTACCATTGCCAATATTTAGAAATTTTGGTGTAACGCAAGCATTGGCATTATTTGTAAAATATGTAAATTATAACAAACCAATAAAATAACACCTTTTGTAGGGGCGGATCCTGTATCCGCCCGCGTGTTCTGAAACCGTATCGGCGGGCGCATACAGGATGCGCCCCTACAAGTGTGGTTATTATTTCGTAAAGTTGATATAAATTGTACACCAAATATGTACAAAATATAAACATTGCCAATAATTAGCAAAATATACTATTATAAAAGGAGATTTATTATGTCAAAAATTTATTCCCGTCTGGAAAAATGTTACAATTGCGTCAAGTCGAAAATCAGCTTTGTGCCCGACGTCGCCCTCGTTCTCGGGTCGGGACTGGGGGACTACGCCGACGGCGTAGAAATCGCGGAAACCCTGTCCTACAGGGAGATTGAGGACTTCCCCGTGTCAACGGTGGCAGGGCATAAGGGGCGGTTCGTGTTCGGCACGGTGAACGGCGTGAAGGTGGTCGTCATGCAGGGCAGGGTGCACTACTACGAGGGCTACAGCATGGAGGACGTGGTGCTGCCCATACGGCTGATGAAGATGATGGGCGCGAAAATCCTTTTTTTGACAAACGCCGCGGGGGGCGTAAATTTCGGCTTTCACGCGGGGGATTTTATGCTTATTTCCGACCAAATTTGCTTAGCTCCCTCGCCGCTGATTGGCGAAAACGCCGACGAGCTGGGTGTGCGTTTCCCGGATATGAGCAATATTTACGACGTACGGCTGCGGGAGGTTGTACGCAGTACCGCGAAAAAGCTTGACATTCCGCTGCAAGAGGGGGTGTACATTCAGCTTACGGGACCGAATTATGAAAGCCCCGCCGAAATACGTATGGTACGTACTCTCGGGGCGGACGCGGTGGGAATGTCAACCGCCTGCGAGGCTATCGCCGCAAACCACGCGGGAATGCGGGTTGTGGGGATTTCCTGCATATCAAACATGGCGTGCGGGATTACCGACAAGCCCCTTACCCACGCCGAGGTTCAGGAGACCGCCGACCGCGCCGCGCCGTTGTTTAAGAGGCTTATTACGGAGGCGGTTACGGAGTTAAATCAATTAATAATTAATAATTAATAATTATTTTATGCAATTTAATTGCAGAGATTTTGTAGGGGACGGGTTTCCCGATAGAAACTAGAGGTTAGAAACAAGAAACTAGAAATTCTTATAATTTACATTAACAAATTTCTAGCCTCTAACCTCTGATTTTCTAATCTCTAGCAGGAGACCCCGCCCCTACAAAAGGTGTTATTTTATATTGATATAATTTAACCCCGCCGACAGAATTTGCCGGCGGGGTTATTTCATTTTAGGGGTACGGAAAATTATTAATTATTAATTCTTAATTATTAATTAAAAAAATGCGTTCATTCGCGGTTTTAAATCGTATTATATATGACGGGTGAAAAAATTGCCTTATACTAATCCCTTATTAGAATTATGAGCAAGAAATCGCCGCAACAAGCTTTGATATATGTGGTTTTGCGGCGAGAGATTGCACATAATTCAATAAGGGATTAGTATTAACCCGTCAAATAAATTTACGGAGGTGAAAAAAGTGGACGCGCAGGAAAAACGGGAACGTCTTGACGAAATATACAGGCGGGAAGTGGACACGGTGTACAGGGTTTGCTGGCTGTATATGAAAAATACCGCCGACGCCGAGGACGCGGTTTCCGAGACGTTTGTCAAGCTGATGAGGTCGGGGACGGAATTTGAAAGTTTTGAGCACGAAAAGGCTTGGCTCATCGCGGCGGCGCGGAACGTTTGCAGGGACGTACTGAAAAGTCCCAAATACAAAAACGAGCCGCTGGACGAAAATATGCTGACAGGCGAAATTCTGACGGACGAGACCCTTGCCGCGGTAAAGGAGCTGCCCGAAAAGTACCGAACGGCGGTGTACCTTTATTATTATGAGGGGTATTCCTGCGGGGAAATCGCCGAAATGCTGGGGACGGTGAAATCAACCGTCATAAGCAGGCTGGCGAGAGGCAGGAAAATTCTTAAAAAAATCATAGGAGGCGATCTTGATGGAACTGAAAAAAGCATTGTCGCAAATTAAACCGACGGAGGAGCAAAGGGAAAAAATTTACGGCGGCATTTTGGAAAAGCTGGACGGGGTTTCGGATAGCCGCCCCGAAACCGAAATCAAAAAGGAGACGATGATTGGTATGAAAAGGAAAACTGTTTTTTCAACGGCTGCCGCGGCGGTTCTGGCGGTTGCTATGGCGGGGGGGACGACTTACGCGGTATCTCCCGACGTGCGGGAGGCGGTGAATAATCTTCTCGGTATAAACAGGCAGGCTGCGGAGGAGTATTACGAAATTCAAAACGCGTATGTGGGCAGCCCTGCGGGTATCGAGGCTGTCGAGGAGGGCGTTACGGTTACGGAAAACGATTTTACCGAGTTTGCGGAGGGAATACGGGTCAAGCTGGTAAGCGTTGTGAACAGAGGCAGCTTTGCGGATATTATTTTGGAATTTGAGTTTGACGAGCCTGTCAAGGAGGGCGAGTACACAATTGAGGATTTGAATATAACCGCGGCTGAGCCTCCCTATTATTTCAGTTACCCACACGGCTTTCTGACGGTTTCGGAGGACGGGAAGATATACAGCTTGATTACCCTTAATAATATCGGCGGCATTCCCGAGGATATGCCGATTAGGCTGGAAATGACGTCCCTTGACAAAGCCAACAGCCAAAACGTACACAACACCGACGAAACCTACGGGGACGACCAATCGGTAAAGATTTACGGGGATTTCAGCGCGGATTTCTCGCTGGGTTCGCCTGTAAATACGAACGCCGTAAGCGTCGAGCCGACGGAGGTTTTGTGGACGCACCCGCGAATGGGCGGAGCAACCGCCCGTATGGAAGTTACGGCGTTAAAATATTCCCCCAAGGAAATAGCCGTCGACCTGCGTATGCTGGAGGACTGTCTTGTTATGTACAGCGACGAATTCGGCGGTGCGCAGTATTTTAACTGCACGCAGATGTTCTTTGAGGGAATGACCGAGGGCGAAATGCCCATTAAATTAAAGATGTCGGACGGAAGTTTATGCGACGTTTGGTTCTCAAACGTAATTTCAGACGCGGTGATTTACATTGACAAAAGTACCCTTGTTACCGACATGGATTGGACGCTGGCAAGCCGTAATATTTATTCCGACAAGCCCACAACGGTTACCTTTGAGCTTGCGGGGATAACGGACTACACCGACGTTGAGGCGATAGTTTTCTGCGGCGAGGAATTTCCCATTACGCAGAAAGATTTTTAAAGAATAACATAATAACAAAAAGCCGCAAGGCAGCGACCCTTGCGGCTTTGATTTTTTGAACAGTGTCTTTGCTTATATTATTAAAGTTTGAACAGTTACTATGCTTTCACCCGCCCCCTTGAGGGGGCTTTCCAATGTTAAAAGTTATAAGCAATTAACATTGGGGGTGACACTCGCGGCGGGGCGACCCCGCTTACTTCTTGTCGGCGGGTGCTGCCGCGGGCGCGGGAGTATCGTTGCCGTAAAGTTTGGTAAGTCTTGTAAGGTAATCGTAACGGTCCTTGGCGTTCTCAACTGCCTTGTTGAACAGCATTTCCGCTCTTTCGGGGTTCTGTCTCGCAAGAGAGTTGTAACGTACTTCGCCCATAAGGAACGCTTTGTACTTATCGTCAACGGCGGGTGCTTTGCTGTCGAGAATAAAGGGATTTTTGCCCTCTTTCTTAAGGTCGGGGTTGTATCTGTACAGATGCCAGTAACCTGCCTCGACTGCCTTTTTCTCTTCCTCCATTGCCTTGCTCATGCCCGCTTTGATGCCGTGGTTGATACAAGGCGCGTAGGCGATGATAAGTGAAGGTCCGTTGTACGCCTCAGCCTCGGAGATAGCCTTGATACACTGGTTCATATCCGCGCCCATTGCGATGTGGGCAACGTACACATAACCGTAGCTCATGGCTATACCCGCAAGGTCTTTTTTCTTGGTTTCCTTACCCGCAGCGGCGAACTGTGCAACCGCGCCGGTAGGTGTGGATTTGGAGGACTGTCCGCCTGTGTTGGAGTAAACCTCGGTATCGAACACGAAGATGTTTACGTCCTCGCCCGAGGCGATAACGTGGTCAAGTCCCGAGAAACCGATGTCGTACGCCCAGCCGTCGCCGCCGAATACCCACATGGATTTCTTGCCCAGGTAATCTTTCAGCGCGAGAACTTCCGCAGCCGCGTCAAGCTTGCTGCCCTCAAGTGCCTTGATAAGCTCCGCTGTAGCGGGCTTGTTGGCGTTGCCGTCGTTCATTGTGGAGAGGTAATTCTCAATAGCGGGTTTCAGTGCGCCCTTTGCGCCTTTCTGCATTTCAAGCAGTTTGGCAACCGCTCTCTGGCGGAGAGTGTTCTGCGCAAGGAACATACCGTAGCCGTACTCTGCGTTATCTTCAAACAGGGAGTTTGCCCATGCGGGACCTTTGCCCTCTTTGTTTACGGTGTACGGTGTAGACGGTGCAGAACCGCCCCAAATTGACGAACAGCCGGTAGCGTTGGCGATAAACATTCTGTCGCCGAAGAGCTGTGTTACCAGCTTAGCGTAAGGTGTTTCGCCGCAGCCCGCGCACGCGCCCGAGAATTCAAGCAGAGGCTGCTTGAACTGCGAACCCTTGACGGTTGTTTCCTTGAACTTCTCCGCAACCTCTTTCTTTTCGGGCAGCTCCTGTCCGTAAGCAAAGAGATTTTGTTTTGCAACTTCCTCGGCGAGAGGTTTCATAGAGAGAGCCTTTTCGCCTTTCTTTCCGGGGCATACGTTTACGCAAGAGCCGCAGCCTGTGCAGTCCAGAGCGGAAACGGTCATAACGAAATTCATCTTGTCAAGTCCCGCGATTTTCAGACCCTTTGTACCCTCGGGAGCTTTGGCAAGCTCGTCGTCGGTCATAACAACGGGACGGATTACCGCGTGAGGACAAACGTAAGAACAGAAGTTACACTGAATGCAGTTGTCGCTGTTCCATGCGGGAACGTCAACGGCAATGCCTCTCTTCTCGTAAGCGGCAGAACCCTGGGGGAACGTGCCGTCGGGCATATTCTTAAACGCGGAAACGGGGAGACTGTCGCCCATTTGAGCGTTAACGGGTATCTGAATTTTGTTGACGTAGTTAACAAGGTCTTTCCTGTCGCCTGTGGCTTTGGGCATACCCATTTTGCTGTCCTTGCACTTAGCCCACTCGGCGGGTACTTTGATTTCAACGACGTTCTGCGCGCCTTGGTCGATAGCGTCGTAGTTCATCTGTACGATGTCGTCGCCCTTCTTGCCGAAAGAGGCTTTCGCCTTTTCTTTCATATACTTGATAGCGTCCTTCTCGGGAATGATTTTCGCCAGCTTAAAGAACGCGGACTGGAGAACGGTTGAGGTTCTGTTGCCCAAGCCTATTTTTCTCGCAATATCAACGCCGTTGATGATGTAGAATTTGATATTGTTCTCGGCGAGAGTTCTCTTAACCTGTCCCGGCAGGTGCTTTTCAACCTCGTCAGCGCCCCACTGGCAGTTCAGGAGGAACGTTCCGCCGGGCTTGATGTCCTGTACCATATTATACTTGTCTATATAAGACTGGTTGTGGCAGGCAACGAAGTCCGCCATATTAACAAGGTATGTGGACTTAATGGGCGTTTTGCCGAAACGCAGGTGGGAAATGGTTACGCCGCCCGACTTTTTGGAGTCGTAGGCGAAGTACGCCTGTGCGTACATATCTGTATGGTCGCCGATAATCTTAATGGAGTTTTTATTCGCGCCGACTGTGCCGTCGGAACCGAGACCCCAGAATTTACATGCAACCGTTCCCTCGGGAGCTGTATCGAGCTTGCCCTCGCTGGGGAGCGACAGGTTTGTAACGTCGTCGGTGATACCGATTGTAAAGCGGGGTTTGTAGTCCGCGCCCTTGAAGTACTTGTCGTTCCAGTAAACAGCCTTGATTTGGTCGGGGGTTGTATCCTTAGAGCCGAGACCGTAACGTCCGCCCGCAACAACAACGTCCTTGAACTTGCTGTCCTTAAGAGCGGCGACAACGTCGAGGTAAAGAGGTTCGCCGAGAGAGCCGGGTTCTTTGGTTCTGTCGAGAACGGAAATCTGCTGAACGGTATCGGGAATGGCCTCGATGAGCTTGTCGGCGCAGAAAGGTCTGTAAAGACGTACTTTAACAAGACCCAGCTTGCAGCCCTCTTTGCTGTTGAGGTAGTCGATGGTTTCGGCGATAGTGTCGCAGACAGAGCCCATTGCTACGATGATGTGGGTCGCGTCCTCAGCGCCGTAGTAGTTAAAGAGCTTATAGTTTGTTCCTATCTTCTTGTTGACCTTATTCATATAGTCCTCGACAACGGAGGGGAACTTGTTGTAGAACTCGTTGCAAGCCTCGCGCGCCTGGAAGAAGATGTCGCCGTTCTGAGCCGTACCGCGGAGCACGGGGTGCTCGGGGTTGAGAGAGCGGTCGCGGAAAGCCTGAGCGGCTTTCTTGTCGAGCATGTCTTCCAAGTCCTTGTAATCCCATGTTTCGATTTTCTGTATCTCGTGAGAGGTACGGAAACCGTCAAAGAAGTGGAGCACGGGTACTCTTCCCTTAATTGTGGAAAGGTGGGCAACCGCGCCGAGGTCCATAACTTCCTGCACGTTGGACGAGCAGAGCATGGCGAAACCTGTCTGACGGCAGGCGTAAACGTCGGAGTGGTCGCCGAAGATATTCAGGGCGTGGGACGCTACGCATCTTGCCGAAACGTGGATAACGCAGGGGAGCAGCTCGCCGGCGATCTTGTACATATTCGGGATCATCAGCAGCAGACCCTGCGACGCGGTGTAGGTAGTG
This sequence comes from Ruminococcus sp., assembly GCA_023665505.1. Taxonomy (GTDB): domain Bacteria; phylum Bacillota; class Clostridia; order Oscillospirales; family Ruminococcaceae; genus RGIG8773. The sequence goes on along the minus strand of JAMPDU010000001.1, from coordinate 565 downwards.
GTAAGCGCGCCTGCCGAGAGAGAGCCGTGCACCGTACCGGACGCGCCTGCCTCGGACTGCATCTCGGCAACCTTAACGGGCTGACCGAAGAGGTTTTTTTGGTTCTTGGCCGACCACTGGTCGGTTACCTCCGCCATAACAGAGGAAGGGGTGATAGGGTAGATAGCAGCAACGTCGGTAAAGGGGTATGACACCCAAGCCGCGGCGTTGTTGCCGTCCATGGTTTGCATTTTTCTTGCCATTTTGGACAATCCTCCTAAATCAAATTTGTACGCCGTATATTTCATACCGTTTTCTGCGGTATTATATATAGTACATACGCTGTTATTATTTTAACACAAATAAAGGCTGTTGTAAAGTATTTTTTTGCTAAAAAAGTTAAAAATTTTATTGTGTGTTTTGTTTTTTGTAAATTCTGTAGGGGCGCATTCCATATGCGCCCGCCGCATAAATTTCCGCACATTTTAATCGGGCGGATATGGAATCCGCCCCTACAATCGCGCTGCAAAAATTTTGTAGGGGACGGGTTTCCCGTCCCGCCGTCACAAACCCGCGGGCGGGGAGA
>JAMPDU010000019.1 GCA_023665505.1 Ruminococcus sp. | reverse complement strand
TGGCGGGGAATTTCGGCAGGGGCTTGAACACCTTTACGGAATTCGCCATTGGCAAAAGTTCCGCCACGTTCAGCTTTGCGGCGTACGCCTTTACGCCTATGCCGTAATTTTCCAGTACCTCGGGGTGCAGCTCGCCCACAATTCCCACGGGGGCGCCGTCCTTTGTGATAACCGCGCATCTGCCCGGGTGGAACGCGTTCGCCTCGGCGAAAACCGCAGGGTCGGTACAGGCGGCATACTCCACATCTTCAACGCCAACGGTTTTCAGCAGCGTGTCCACAATGCCCTTAACGCTGTAGAAATCGGCGTTGTTTCCGTACATACCCACGCTCAGGCGGACAGGCTCGTCCGGAAGTTCTCCTCCGCCGGGCAGGTACTCGTTGCCCAGTTCAAACAGGCACACCGCGCTGTTTCTGCTGTTGTAATTTCTTGCCAAAACCTCGCACATCGAGGGGAGGATTGTGGTACGCATAACGGAAGTGTCCTCGCCGAGAGGGTTTGTGATAACCACGGTTTTCCGCAGGGGGCTGTCCTCCGGGAGGCGGATTTTGTCAAAATATTTGGGGCTTATAAACGAATAGTTCATAATTTCGTAACCGCCCAAGGCAACCATAGTATTGCAGATATTCCGCTCAAACTTCTGCTTTTCGGTAAGTTTTGCCTCGGCAACGCCCCGTACAATGGTGCGGGGAATGTTGTTGTAGCCGTACAGCCGCGCCACTTCCTCGGCAAGGTCGCACTTCCGCTCGATGTCGATACGCACCGAGGGGGCGTACGCCTTGCCGTTCTCGATTTTGAAATCAAGCCTTTCCAGGTACTCCGCCATATCCTTTTCGGGAATGTCCGTGCCCAAAAACTTGTTGATCCAGTCGGGGTCAAATTCCACGCCTTTGGGGGTTTTGTCGGAGTAGTCCGCGTCGATAACGCCCCGTACAACATCGCCGCAGCCAAGCTCCTCAACGAGCTGAAACGCCCGAATTATGGCGGGGTAAGCGTTCTGCGGGTCAAGACCCTTTTCAAACCGCGAGGACGCGTCCGTCCGCATGCCGAGAGCCTTTGCGGTGGTGCGCACCGACGCGCCGTCAAAGCAAGCCGCCTCGAAAACCACGTCCACGGTGTCGTCCATAATGCCGCTGTACTCGCCGCCCATTACCCCCGCGACGGCGACAGGCTTGTTTTTGTCGGCGATGACGAGCATTTCGCTTTTGAGAGTACGCTCAACGCCGTCCAGCGTTGTGATAGTTTCGCCGTCCTTAGCGTTGCGAATGTTAATCTCCGCGCCGTCAATGTAGCGAATGTCAAACGCGTGCATCGGGTGACCGTATTCAAGCATAACGTAGTTGGTGATGTCCACAAAATTGTTTATGGGGCGTACCCCGCTTGCCCTGAGCCGTTCGCGCATCCAGCGGGGGGACATACCTATTTTTACATTTTTTACCACGCCTGCGATGTACCGAGGGCAAAGCTCCTTATTGTGTATGGTAACTTTCAGCATTTCGTCGATATTGCCCTCAACGCCCTTAAATTCGGGCTTTTTCACGGTGTAGGGCTTGTTGAACGTTGCGTGCGCCTCACGGGCAAGTCCTATAACGGACATACAGTCGGGGCGGTTCGAGGTAATCTCAAACTCCACGGAGGTGTCGTTCAGACCGATAGCCTCGTGAATATCCTGCCCCAATTCGAGAGGAGGACAGCCGTCCTCCTGCTGCATAATGAAAATGCCGTCCGCAATGGCGTATGGAAAATCGTGTGTAGTAAGTCCCAGCTCGCCGAGAGAGCAAAGCATACCGTTTGACTCCACGCCGCGGAGCTTGCCTTTCTTGATTTTCACGCCGCCCGGCAGGGTTGAGCCGTCCATAGCCACGGGGACAATATCCCCCGCCTTGACGTTTGGCGCGCCCGTGACAATCTGCAAAGGCTGGGGGCTTTTGTCGCCCACGTCCACGGAGCAAACCACAAGGTGGTCGGAATTTTCGTGGGGGGTGACGGAAAGGAGCTTGCCAACGACAACGCCGCTAATCTCCCCGCCCTCGGTATCGTAACGCTCCACCTTAGAGCCGCTCATAGTCATAGCCGAGCAAAATTCCTTTACGGTCGCGCCCGTGTCTATATAGTCGTTTAACCATTTCATTGATAAATTCATTTTAGTACCTCCAAATCATTGTGTAAATTTTGTACATTTTTACGTTCAAAGCTGTTTTTACGCTTTAAATTAAGCAGCCAAAAAAATTCGTCGTAGGTTTCTTTGAACTCGTGTATCTTTTTCATATTCAGCTTGTATTTTTTGCCGTTGAAGCAGGTTATCAGCATTTCCGCGCTGTCGTAAACGGGTATCACGTCCTCTATTTTCGTGACGTGATAGGTTGTCTTAATATCGGAAATATCGGTATATTCCAACAAAAGCGTTTCCGACGGGATAAAGATACAATCGTCAAGCAGAAACAGCGTATTGAATTTGAAACCCGAAGTCTCGGCTTGTTTGCAAAGTCCGTCAAACTCGGAAATTCCCATTCCGTAAATAATTTCGGCAAAACTCTTGTATTTTTCGGTTTTCGTTTTTATAAGCCTGTAAACTATAAAAACGTCAGCAGCCGCCGAAACGGAAAAGTACAGCGCGGTGACAGCCGCACCGTCAAACACAAGCGGTACCCAAAAGGTAAACATAAGATACGCTGTTACGCAGATAATATCAAACCATATTATTTTTGCAATCCCGAGCCGAAGCGTTCTGCGGCATAAGACGATAAAAACGCTGCCGTCCCGTTCTTTGTCCCTTTCCGTCATAATGCACCTCTTTAAAACTGCCCCAAAAACCGCATATCATTCTCATAAAGCAGCCGCAGGTCGTTTATCTCATACCGCCCCATAGTGATACGCTCCAGACCGATACCGAAAGCGAAACCGCTGTAAACCTCGGGGTCGATGCCGCAGCCCTCCAGCACCTTCGGGTGCACCATACCGCTGCCCAGCAGCTCAATCCAGCCCTCGTTCTTGCACATGGGGCAGCCCTCGCCGTGACAGTTAAAGCACATCATATCAACCTCGGCGGACGGCTCCGTATAGGGGAAGTGGTGGGGGCGCAGTCGGATTTGGCAGTCCTCGCCGTAAAGCCGTTTCATCAGCAGCTCAAGCGTGCCGCTGAGGTCAGCCATTGTAACGCCCTTGTCGATGACAAGACCCTCGATTTGGTGAAAAATGGGAGAATGTGTAGCGTCCACCGTGTCGGAACGGTACACCCGCCCGGGGGATATTATGCGGATAGGCGGCTTTTTCTTTTCCATTGTGCGTATCTGCACCGACGAGGTTTGTGTACGCAAAAGCACGTTTTCGTTGATGTAGAACGTGTCCTGTGTGTCGCGGGCGGGGTGGTGCTTGGGCATATTCAGCGCCTCAAAGCAGTAGTGATCCGTCTCAACCTCCGGACCCTCAACCACCTCAAAGCCCATACCGAGAAAAACTTCTTTTACCTCGTTCAGCGTGGCTGTAAGCGGGTGCAAACGTCCCACCGACGGGGCTTTTCCGGGCAGGGTGACGTCCACGGTTTCCTCTTTCAGCTTTTTGGCGGCAAGCTCCGTTTTAAGCTGCGCGGTACGTTCCGCAAGCTTGTCCTCGATGTTTTTCCGCACTGTGTTGGCAAGCTGTCCCACGGCGGGACGCTCCTCTGCGGAAAGTCCTCCCATTTGCTTTAAAATGGCGGTAAGCTCGCCCTTTTTGCCCAAATACTTTACGCGAAGGTTTTCCAGCGCCTCCGCCGCGCCGCACTCGTCAAGCTCCTTTTCGGCAAGCTGTCTGATTTTTTCAAGCTGTTCTCTCATAAATTCATTTCCTTTCTGTTTCGGCAACCGTATCTGCGGGACGGGAAACCCGTCCCCTACAAATTGCCGTATAAATTAAAAAATGTCCCGTCAATGAAAACGGGACAGAAAATTCTGCTTATAAACCACCCATATTTTCATAAACTAAGGACAACTATCCTCTCCGCTTTAACGCAGCTTTTACGTCCTCGCCTAATGCCAAAAATTGGGTTCAGCAAGACCACTCGCGGGGGAAATTCACTTCGGGGGGACGAAACGGCTTTCAGCGTTCGCCGTTCTCTCTGGACTGCCCTTGCTCCCTCTGCTACTATGCCCGGTCAATGTGTTTAAAATTACCATAATTATATTATATACAATTACGTTACAAAATGCAAGTAAATTTTTCTTGAAAATTAAAAAATTTTATGTTATAATATTTTTAAGCAATTATTTTTTTGATTTGGAGGAAAATAATGGATATTTTTTGTGAACAAATTGTTAAGAGACCCGCCGACGGCAAGGTCTGGACAGTCCGCGTCCTAATCGGCTTGGGAATGGGGGTTTTGGCGGCGGTTTCGGTGTTTATATTCCTTTTTGTGTTCCCGATACTGGGGGCGGCGCTGCTGTTCGGAGTAATTTGGGGAGGCTTTCGGCTTATAACCAATTCCGACTGCGAATATGAATATATTGTTACCAACGGCGAAATCGACATCGACAAAATCATTGCCCAGCGGAAACGGGTGCGGCTTATCACCGCGAAAGCCTCAACGTTCGAGGCTTTCGGCGAGTACACCGACAGCACCCCCGATACCGACTCCGACGTAACCGTGGTGAACGCCGTGGGCGAAAGCGAGTCCGAAAACGCGACGAAAACCTACTATGCGGATTTTAAGCACGCCTCCGCGGGGAACGTCCGCCTTATCTTCTCCCCCGAGGAACGGGTGATTGAGGCGATTTTGCCGTTTCTTTCCACACAGCTGAAATACGCCATGAGAAAGAACAACAATTCCAACTAATGTTAATAAATTGTAAAATTATTGATTATTAAATATTAAAAAATACCGAAAGGGGTTATATAAAAGATGACAATAGGCACAACCATAATCGACATGGAGCACTTCAAAAGGCTTACCGCAAAACCGAAATTTTTGGCAAAATATTACTCCCCGCAGGAAATGAAAGCTCTGATGGAAAAAAGCTTTCCCGTTTCCGTAATGGCGGAGATGTTCGCGGCGAAAACCGCGTTCATAAAGGCTTTGGGCATTAACGCCCGAGGCGTGAAAATGAACGAGATTTCCGTACTTCAGGACTACAGCGGGGCGTACAACTTAAGCCTTGCGGGCAGGGCGAAGATAGTGATAATTGCCAAAAAGTACCACACGTCCGTAAGCTGCGCCCACCATAAAATCTCGGCGACGGCAACTGTAATTCTTTATGAATAAGATGTAAATTTTTTTAATAAGGAGTGTGAAAATTATGTTTTATCCAACACCCAAGCAAATGAAAACCATTGAGGAAAATTCCGACAAAAACGGAGTTTCCTGCCGTACCCTGATGCAAAACGCCGGCGGCGCGCTGACCATGCTCATCTACCGAATTGGCGAGGACAGGGACATCACTTCGGGAGTAGTCTTTATCTGCGGCAGCGGCAACAACGGCGGAGACGCTTTCGTCGCCGCGAAAGAAATTGCCGGCAGCAACATTCCCGTTACCGTGGTGCTTGCCTGCGGCGACCCCGCCACCGAGCTTTCCGCCGAGGCTTACTGCGACCTTAGCGGCGTGAGCGGCGCGGAGGTACTGAACCTCAACGACAACATCGACAAGGTTTTTGAAAAGTTCAAAACCGCCTCGGTTATTGTGGACGCGGTTTTCGGCACGGGTTTCCACGGTTTCCTGCCGCCTCAGATTAAGGCGTGCTTTTCCTACGCCCAAAGGTGCGACGCCCTTATTATCGCGGCGGACGTGCCCTCGGGGGGCGACTGCCTCAACGGCAGAATTGCCGAGGGTACTCTTAAGTGCGCCTATACCGTCACTTTCGGCTACACCAAAATCGGCATGCTGGCGAAACCGCTGTCCGACTGCTGCGGCGAGATAATCACCGCCGACGTCGGGCTGAACGACAAGTGCTGCGAAAATATCGAGTACCTCCCCACCCTTTGGGACGGCAAGTCCGCCGACCAGATTATCCCCAAAAGGAGCAAGGATTCCTTTAAGGGGGACTACGGCAAGCTCCTGAATATCGCGGGCAGCGCAATGTACAGCGGCGCGGCGTCGCTGTCCACCGAGGCTGCTCTCCGTTCGGGGGCGGGGCTTGTTACCCTTGCCGCCTCCGAAAGGGTCATCACAAGAATAGCCGCGGCTATTCCCGAGGCTACATACATGCCCCTTGCCGAGGACAAGGACGGCTCTTACGCCGAATCAAACGCCGCCGCCCTCGGAAAAGCCTGCGCCGACAAGGCTGCCATATCCGTGGGCAGCGGGCTTACCGTCACGAACAGCACCGCCGCGATTGTGAAAAAAGTGATAAAAGAGGCGGCGTGTCCCGTAATTTTGGACGCAGATGGCATAAACTGCGCCGCGGACAACATAAATATATTCAAGGACGCAAAAAACAAGCTTATTATCACTCCCCACATCGGCGAGCTTGCCCGTTTGGCAGGACTTTCCACCGAGGACGCGTCAGCCGACAGGCTTACCTTGGCGGTGAACCTTGCCCGCGAGTACAATATAATCGTGGTCGCGAAGGGCGTGCCCACAATAATCGCCGGCGGCGGAAAGGCTCTGATTATCCGCGCGGGCAACCCGGGACTTGCCCGAGGCGGCAGCGGCGACGTTCTTACGGGAATTATCGCGGCGTTCTGCGCCCAGGGCATAGACCCGCTCCAGGCGGCTGCCGCAGGAGTTTTCGTTCACGGAAAAGCCGCCGACCTTGCGGCGGACGAACTTTCGGAGACGGGTATGCTGCCCTCCGACGTGATAAAAAAGCTGCACTTTGTGTTCAGAAACTGGAACAGATAGGCAGTTATTTCCAAAAAATACAATGCCCTCTGTTCTCAAAAATCAGAACGGAGGGCATTTTTATGCGCGTAAAAAAATTTTTAATTGTACCGATTGTAATAATCTTACTTCTCTGTACAGCCTGCAATAAGCTCGGCGAAGTAATCCCCGCCAAAAACCCCGATTTAAGCAAGCCCTTTCAGTCCGCGGTAAAAATGCGGGCGGGGGAACTGGAGCTTGAGGGTACGGTAAAGCGTTACGGCGCGGGCATTTGGGAAATGACGGTAAATTCCCCGGAAACCCTTGCGGGACTTACCCTTGCGGGCAGCGACGGCGGCGTGAACGTTTCCCTCGGCGAGCTGAACCTTGAGCTGCCGGCGGAAAATATCAGCGACAAAGCGGTGTTCGCCCTGCTTTTCAAGGCGATAGACAGCGCGGCGAGCGGCTTTGAGGCGGGGGTGCTGACCTGTACCGATACCGAGGACGGCAGGGTTTGCGGCGGGGAATTTTCCGGGGGTACATACACTCTGACTTTCGACCCCCAGACCCTTGCTTTGACGAGGCTTGAAATTCCCGAGGCGGAAATTTCGGCTATTTTTGAACCAATTGCGGACTAATCGAGAATAAACTGTTAATAGTTCACCAGCAAAGGCTGCCGCTGAATACCGTTGAGAGCGTTCTCCAATGCGCCCGGAATTTGTGTAAAATCCGCCACGAGGGAGCGGGGTTTCCCCGAAAAATCGTCTTGCGCAAAGGGTACGAAGTACACGTTCTTATAGTTTAACAGCGCGCCGATATTTTTCGCCGACCCCGAAAGCCCGTCGTTGGTTGAGGGCGCGATAACCAGCGGGCGGGCGTTCCTCAGGTGGGACTTCGCCGCCATTGTAACGGGCGTGTCGATTATCCCGTAGGCAAGTTTGGCGAGAGTGTTGCCCGTGCAGGGGGCGATTATCATGACGTCAAACATCTTTTTCGGACCCACAGGCTCGGCGTCCTCAATGGTTTTTATTACCTTTTTTTGGGTAATTTTCTCAAGGTATGCTATATGCTCCGCGGCTTTTCCGAAACGGGTGTCCAGCGACGCGGCGTTAAAGGACATTATCGCCGTGACCTCCGCCCCCGTTTCCGCAAGCCTTTCAAGCTCGGCGAACGCCTTTTTAAAGGTACAGAAAGACCCGCACACCGCGAACCCGATTTTTTTCCCCGCGAGGAAATCAAATTCAGCCATGGCAGTTCCCCCTTTCCCGCAGAATGTTCTCAACCGTCTCGGCAATCACCCTGCCCGACGTGATAGGCGCGACTTTTCCCGGCAGCGAAAGCAGCCAAACCGTCCGTACCCCAAGGCTGCCCGCTGTGTCGAAGTCCACCCCGCCCGGCTTTGAGGCAAGGTCGATAACAAGGCATTTTTTGGAAATTTTCTTAAGCCTGTTTTCGTCCAGAACCACCGCCGGGACGGTGTTGAAAATAATGTCGAAGTCCCCCAAAATGCCGTCTATATCGCAAATAGGGCAGCTTTCGCAGCCGTAGACCCGCGCCCATGCAAGGTCGGAGCACTTCCGCGCCGCAACGGTGATTTTGGTGTGAAAGCCGCTGAGCACGTCTATAAGCACCTTTGCGATACGCCCCGCCCCGAGAATAAGTATTTTTCTGCCCGAAATTGTGGCGGCGGTTTCCTCCATAGCCACCTGCACCGCCCCCTCCGCCGTGGCGACGGCGTTAAGCACGGCGAATTCCTCCCGTTTGGCGTAATCGGCGGTTTCGATATTTTTTTCGGCGAAAAACTTTTTCACCTCCGGGGAAATCATTCCCCCCAGCACAATGCCCCCCTCTTTTACTGCGTGGGAAAGGCTTTCGAGGGAAATGCTCTTTCCCGAAAAAGGCGTGCTGACCGTAACGCCGTCCGCCGACGCGGGCAGCGGCAGAATAAGGCAGTCCGCCCGCTCCTCTATGGAGGAAACGCTGTCGGCAGCCTTGACCTTTCGGGACATTGCAACGTTCCTGTCAAAGCCTGCCGTCCAAACGCTGTTGTCCTCGGCAAGAACGTCCGCCAAAGCTGCGAACCGCAAGTCTCCCCCCGCTATTAAAAATGATGTGTTCATATAAAAAACTTCCTTTCTTATCCGATTGAAAGCAGTGTTGTAATTGTAAATAAATTCCATACCTATAATATGCAGAAAGGACGCTTTGCGTGAGGGTACGCAAAAAAGGCAGGCAACTATAAGTTACCTGCCAAATTTTTTTTTTTTTTTATTTAGTCAACGTCGGAAAGTTTCATAAGCTCCTCCTCGTTTACAACGAGAATTTCCAAATCCACCCTGTCGTTGCGGGCGACGCCCTCGAAATACTTCGACTGCATAAGCACCCTCATTCTCTCGCTGCCCACCACCGAGCGTATCTTGTCCACCGCCAGCACCTGGTCCACCAGCAGACCCATCATCTGCGAGCCGTCGGAAATCACCACATCTATTTCCCTGAAAGAATTTTCCTGCGCCTTAGTAATGCCGTCAAGGGCGGTAAGAACCTGCCTGAACGCCTCTTTAGCCGCGTTCACCTCCGCGTCCCTCTTCTCTGGAGCAGCCTCCGCCGCCTTGTTAAGAGCCGCCGAAAGGTCGTAAAAAGCCCTTTTCGCCTTGTCGATTTTGGCAGTCAGTGCGCTGCCGTACTCCGAAAGCATATCGAAAAAACGGTTGTTGTTTTGATTAATCATATGCACGGTTTCGCCGCTTTCAAGCTGCGCGATGATTTTCCCGAACCAAGCCTTTTCCTCGGCGATTTTCGCCTCGATAATTTTTTTGAACTCGCTCAGCTCGTTGTCCAGGGACTTAAAGCCGAAAATCTTCCGCATATTCAAAAGCGGGTAGACCTCGCCCCTGCGCTCCACCATACCGCAGTAAACGTCGGCTGCGTTGGGCAAGGGGGTTATTTTCTCGGACTTCATTTCGATACCGTTCACAAAGCTGCTGTTTATCGCGTAAGCGTTCCCGCCCAGCGTAAAAATGAGCCAAGGCAGCACGGACGTGTTTACATCGTTATTTTCGACCATATTCGACCTCCCGAAGATAGTAAAAATTGGTAACGGAGGATACAGCCGAACACAATCTGCCGATCCATTGTAAACAGTATAACGCAAATTATTCCAAATTTCAAGGTTTTTTTGAAAAAATTTAAAAAATGTTTAAAATTAGAGCCTATAACAATACACAAAAATGGTATACACTTCCAAAACTGTTTAGCCTTGCCAACTGTTTAGGTACTTCTCCTGCACGTCGGTGAGTTTGTCGATTTCCATGCCCCAGTAACGGATTTTCCTCTCCGCCACCTCTTTATCGATGTACTTCGGTACATCAATGATTTTCTCGTCAAGCTTGCCCTTGTTTTTCACCAAATGCAGCGCGGACAGCGCCTGAATGGCAAAGCTCATATCCATAATCTCGGCGGGGTGACCGTCTCCCGCGGCAAGATTTACCAGCCTGCCCTCGGCGATAACGTAAATCCAGTTCCCGTTTTTCAGCTTGTAGCCCTGAATGTTGTTACGGGCGGTTTTCGTCTCCACGGCGATTTTCTTTAACGTCGCAACGTCAACCTCAACGTCGAAATGCCCCGCGTTGCAGCAAATCGCGCCGCTCTTCATCACGTTAAAGCTCTCCTCGGTGATAACGTCGCGGCAGCCCGTCACCGTCACGAAAAAGTCCCCGACCCGCGCCGCCTCGGTCATTTTCATGACTTTAAAGCCGTCCATGACAGCCTCCATAGCCTTTATTGGGTCGATTTCGGTAACGATAACCTCCGCGCCCAGACCTTTCGCCCGCATTGCAACGCCCTTTCCGCACCAGCCGTACCCCGCAACAACCACGTTCTTGCCCGCCACGATAAGGTTCGTGGTACGGTTAATGCCGTCCCAGACGGACTGCCCCGTGCCGTAACGGTTGTCGAAAAGGTGCTTGCAGTCGGCATTATTTACCAAAACCATTGGGAACTGCAGTTTACCCTCTTTCGCCATTGCGATAAGGCGGATAATGCCCGTGGTGGTCTCCTCGCAGCCGCCGATAACGTCCTTGATTTTTTCGGGGTACTCATTGTGAATGAGGTTCACCAAATCGCCGCCGTCGTCGATGATGATGTTTGGTCCCGCCTCGATAACGCGGGAAGTATGGCGGTGGTACTCCTCGTCGGTGGCGTTGTACCAAGCGAAAACGTTCAGCCCGCCGTGTACCAAAGCCGCCGCCACGTCGTCCTGAGTGGAGAGGGGGTTGCTGCCCGTGATGTACATTTCCGCGCCCCCCGCCGCCAAAACGCGGCACAAATAGGCGGTTTTCGCCTCAAGGTGTACGGACAGGGCGACCTTAATTCCCGCGAAAGGCTTTTCTTTGGCGAATTCCTCCTCGATACCCCGGAGCAGGGGCATATTGCCCTTAACCCACTGAATTTTGGTCTCGCCGCTTTCCCATAAATTTACATCTCTGATTTCTGACATATTTTCTCCTCCCAATTATTGTAGGGGCGGATTCCATATCCGCCCGCAAAAAATATTTTGTACCAACGGGCGCATACAGGATGCGCCCCTACATATCGTTCAAATATCCTTACGAATGATACTCGCTGACAATAGCCTCCATGCGGGCAACCTCGTCCGCAACGGAACGGGCTATCTCCATGCTCTCCACCGAGGTCTGAACGTTCTGCGCCACCGCTTGGGAAATCTGATTAATCCGCTCCTTAATCGAGGCTATGGACTCAACTTGGTTGCCCGTAAGCTCGGTGATAATGCCCGCGTGTTTCGCGCTCTTCTCGGAGTACTCGATAACCCCCGTCATGCGCTCCGCGGTTTCGTTGGCAATCTTCATGCCGTTCGCCACCGCCGACAGCGAGCTTTGAATGAGTATGGACGTGCTGCTTGCCGCGTCCGCGCTCTTTGTGGCAAGGTTGCGCACCTCGTCCGCCACAACTGCAAAGCCTTTGCCCGCCGCCCCCGCACGGGCAGCCTCCACCGACGCGTTCAGGGCGAGAATATTCGTCTGGAACGCAATGTCCTCGATAGTCTTGATAATGCTCTCGATTTTCTTGGACGAGTTGCTGATGTCCGACATGGCAGCCAGCATCTGTTTCATTTCCTCGTTGCTCTCCAAAATCATCTCGGAGCTTTTTCCCGCCGCCTGCGAAACCTGCGCCGACTCGCGGTAGCTGTGCTTTGTCTCCTTGGCAATTCGGTTAATGTCCTTGGCGATGTGGTTAATGGTCTGCTCCTGCTCCTCCGCCGCGCTGCTTATGCGCTCGGCGATGTCGTTCATAAGGTTGGCTGAACCGTTTACGTCCTTTGAAATTTCGGCAATTTTTTCCACAACCTCGCCCTGCCGTTCAACAAGCTGCGCGCTGGTTTCCGCCTGCGCCTCCACCTCGTTCACAAGTTTGTGGGACTGCTCCGCGGCGTCCTCCGCCTCTTTGATATAGTTGAGACAGCAGTCAACGAGGTACACAATCATGCCCGCGCAGATGTTCAGACCCGCAATTCCCTTGAAAATAAACTCAACGCTTGCGCCCTCGTACAGAGTGCTTTTGAAAATAATGCCGATTATGCACGCCGCGTCCATAATGCCCCACTGAATGAAAAGGTTGCGCTTGTCGTAATAAATCGCCGCCACCGTCATGGACGCCGCCATAAGCGGGAACATGCTGTGCAGCTCGTGCTTAACCGCCGACATTACAATAATAAGTATCAGCTGTACCTGCGCAACGATAGTACCCCTTACCGTGGTAGACATTTTTTTCAGCACCGTCATGGAAAGCACCGCCGTTGCAGCGCCCAGCAGGACAATAAGTCCGCCCACAAGAATGTTGCCGCCCACGGCGTTTACCGCGCCGAAAACAACGCATACCGTAACCATTATAATGATATGTATCCTCACCATTTTTTCAGACGCGGGCTTTGTCGCCGCCGCTTTGCCGAATAAAGACATAACCAATTCCTCCCAAATAATTTTTTATTTATGTAAAGCAACTGTTAAAAAGTTACAAACGTCCCACAGCAATTTTCCAAATATACGCACAAATTCTGTAGGGGACGGGTTTCCCGTCCCGCGAGCGGGGAAACCCCGCCCCTGCAAAAAGGCGTTATTTTGCAGGTTTGCCGTAAATCAAGCCGTAATGTCAAAAAATTCCGCACCGATAAAGTCCCCCAAAGCCTTTGGGTCAACTATGACCTGCATGCCCCGAACCCCTGCGCTGACGGCGATTTCCTCAAACAGCAGGGCGGTTTCGTCAATATACGTCGGGAACTTCTTTTTCATTCCCACCGGCGAGCACCCTCCCCGCACGTACCCCGTCACGCTAAGCAAATCCTTTACATGCAGCATTTCGCACTTTTTACTGCCGCTGACTTTGGCGGCTTTTTTCAGGTCCAGCTCCTCGGCAACGGGTACGCAGCACACGAAGTACCCCGTCCTGTCCCCCTTTAACACAAGGGTCTTGAAAACCCGTTCCGGGGGCTGCCCCAGCATTTCCGCCGCGTGAACCCCGCTCAAGTCGCTTTCGTCGACCTCGTACTCCGCCGTTTTAAAGGGTATTCCCGCCGCCTCGAGAAGTCTCACCGCGTTTGTTTTATTCATAATCAGCTCTCCGCAAATTTTTTGAAATCTTTCAGCCATTGGGGGATATTTTCTCCCCAAAGTATAATTTTGCCGTTTTTATACTCCCCGAACTGTACAAAGCCGTTCTCGTTGTCGTAGAAATACGCCTCGCCGCAGTAGGGCAGTATCTTTTTCAAGTCCTCGAAACGCTTTGAGAAACGCCTCCGCACGTCCTCCTCGGGAATGCCGTGCCCGCCCCTGCGGACGCGGTTTTCTATCCGCAGCAGGCTTTCCTCCGCGGAGCTTACCCCCACGTAGTACAGCCTAACGAAGTAGTCAAGCTCTTTCGCCCGGATGGCGGTCTGCACGGGCTTTCGCCCCGAAAGGGTAGTCTCCTGCGTAAAATTCACGCCCTTTTGGAGGCAGTCCTCAATAATGCTTACTGCACGCTTGCCGCCTTTTATGCGGCTGCCGCCGAGGCTTGCGGCGATGCTGTCCGTGTCCACAACCGTCCCCAGGTCGTTCCGTTCGCCGAGCAGAACGCCGGTAAGGCTGCTTTTCCCCGAACCGTTCACGCCGCCAATCATTGTGTATATTTTCATAAACACTCCTTAAAGGGTCAAGCCGCCGAATAATTTACAACAGCTATTTCGGTAAAAGCCTTTTCAAGCTGCGCCGTAATTTCCTCTATGCGTTCGCTGACGGCGGCGGTATAAGCCGTTTCGCCGCATTGAACGCACTTTAAACAGGGAACGTTTTTTATTATTACAATGGAGTTTTCAAGCTGTTCAAAATAAGTCGTGGTACTCTCCTGCATATCGCCTTTACAGAAAAAACAATTCATACTACATCACCTTTCTTGTTTTCAAATCTTTTTCCCAGCGGTTCGGGTCGGGAAAATACGCCGTAATAATCCATAGCTTTCCGCCCCCAACGCCGCAGACAATATGGATAGGTGCTTTATCCGACGTATACCCAAACACAAGACAGCTTGGGTACGGAAAATCATTTGGGTACTGCTCAATTATTTCTCCGTTTCCAATTGCCGTCAAAATATCGGGTATACGTATTCCGCGAATTTTTATTTGCAAAAAAACATGAGAGGTTATAATTACATTATCTTTATTTGCGGCAATTTTTTTTATTTGCTCAATGTCAAGCATATGCCTTTACCTCCCAATTTTACAGCCCATGCTGCGAATCAACCATGCGTTCGCTTTCGCTTATGGCGACAAGGGTCATCTCGCTGCCCCGCTTTGAGACTACGTATTCCACGTACTTCTCCGGCTCCGGCTCGTCGTCCGAAGTAAGGGTCAGCCAAGCGGGAGTGGGGGAAACGTACCCCACCGTAAGGGTGTACCGCTCGCCCACTCGGGAAACGTCCTCGATAAAGGGCGAATAAGTAAAATACTTCGGGTTTGAGGGCACTCTGTAGGACTTTATGGTCTCGTCGTAATAAAACTGCACCCCCGAACCCAGTATGGATTCATGCTCGAAATTCAAGCCGCTGCCGAAAAGTTTCGTACCGTGCTGCTCAACGTCCACCTCGGGGACGATTATCATGTCAAAGTCAGCCTCGTACTTGCTTTTGTCCTCGTAAAGGATTATGTCCCATATCGCCGCCGTTATCATGGTGTCGCTGCGGAGCTTTACCGTTTTGTCGAACGGCGCGGGGTCGCATATTACCACGGGGTAGATGAATTTCGCGAACTCGTTTTTCTGCTGGGTGTTGTCGGCGAAATCCTTCACCTTGTCCACGGCGAACCGCACCGTGGAAAAAAGTCCCACAATTGCCAGCAGGGTAATGACCACGCCGAAAATCATGTAAAGCCGTCTGCGAAGTCCCTCGGGGTTGGCGATAGGCTCGTCGGGGACTGTCTGATCCTCGGCGAATTCCGCCAGTTCCTCCTTGCTTTCGTCCAAAGCCTCGCCGAACATCTTCTTGATGTTCTCAACCGCAAAATCCCGCTCCACCGCCTTTTTTTTCTGCTTAGGCTTTTCGGGCGGTCTGTCCCGCGTATCGCCCTCCCCCGCCGGCACGAGCTTGGCGGGTTTCTGCTTAGGCGCGTCGGACTTTTTTCCTTTGTTTTTGCTGGCGTTTTTTATCTTGCTTAAGCTGCTCTGCACGTAGTTGTCGTAATCGAAAATGTCCTTTTTGTTATCGCTCATTTGTGAACGTCCTTTCTACCGTATCTGACCGCTGCCGTCGATAAGGTACTTCATTGAAGTAAGCTCCCGCAGACCCATAGGTCCCCGCGCGTGGAGCTTTTGGGTGGAAATGCCGATTTCCGCCCCGAAACCGAACATTCCCCCGTCCGTGAAACGTGTGGAGGCGTTCACGTACACCGCCGCCGCGTCGATCTCGTTTTTGAACTTCTCCGCGTTTTGCAGGGAACTTGTCACAATGCACTCGCTGTGCCCCGTGGTGTACTTCGAGATGTGGGCGATAGCCTCGTCGATGTCCGCAACCACCTTTACGGCAATGATGTAGTCGCCGAACTCGGTGGCGTAGTCCTCATCGGTGGCGGGGACAACGCAGTCCCCCAAAATTGCGGCGGTTTTCTCGCAGCCCCGTATCTCCACCTTGTGCTCGTCAAGCCGCGCCTTTACCATAGGCAGGAGCTTTTCGGCGATTTTTTCGTGCACCAAAAACGTCTCTATTGCGTTGCAGACCGAGGGTCGCTGGGTCTTGCCGTTGTCCACTATATTTACAGCCATTTCCAAATCGGCGGACTCGTCCGCGTAAACATGGCAGTTGCCCACTCCCGTCTCGATAACGGGCACGGTTGCGTTCTCTTTCACCGCGCGGATAAGACCGCCGCCGCCCCGAGGTATAAGCACGTCCAAATACGTGTTGCACCGCATAAGTTCCGTTGTAACTTCCCGGGTGGTGTCGTCCACAAACTGCACCGCGTCCGCCGGGAGACCGCTTTTTTCGATTGCCCCCCGCATGATTTCGCACAGGCATTTATTGGAATTGTACGCCTCTTTTCCCCCTCTTAAAATGACGGTATTTCCCGTTTTAAGGCAAAGCGCGGCGGCGTCAACCGTCACGTTGGGGCGCGCCTCGAAGATAATTCCTACAGTACCGAGGGGTACTCGGATTTTGGTAATTCTCATTCCGTTTGGGCGGACGGAACTGCTGTCCGCCGAGCCTATGGGGTCTTCCAGCTTGATAACGTCCGCAACGCCCTCCGCAATGCCCTTAACCCGTTGGTTGGTCAGGCGAAGTCTGTCCTGCAAAGAGGCGGACATACCGTTCTTGACGGCGTTTTCAAGGTCGAGGGCGTTCGCCGCGAGAATTTTCTCCGTGTTCTCGGTAAGAGCCGCCTCAACCGCCGCCAGAGCCGCGTTTTTCCGCTCCGTCGAGGCGCACCGCATAGCCTTTTCCGACGCCTTAGCCCTTGCGCCCAAAGTTTCAATATAAGTCATAAAAAACCTCCGTGTTCGTGTTAATTACAGCAAATCAATAAAATAACGTCTTTTGTAGGGCGGGGGCTTGCTCCCGCCTTTTGAGGAAATTGCCGTATTAGGCGGGAGCAGAGCCCCCGCCCTACAAAAATTTGCGTGTATATTTATAGATATTTTGTGCACTAAATATTAACCGTACACAAAATAATTATTAATTAGATTTTGTAAAAATTGTGCCAACCTGTTTGCCGTCAAACAAATCGTACAGCACCGAGGGGTTGCGCCCGTTGAGGATAGCCATGTCAATGCCCGCGTTCATGGCGATTTCGGCGGCGTTTATCTTGGTAATCATTCCCCCCGAGCCGAGGCTCGTTCCCGCGCCCCCCGCAAGGGAACGGATATTGTCGTCAATGCCGTTCACAATGGGGATTATCTTGGCGTTTGGGTTGCTGCGGGGGTCGCTGTCGAAAAGCCCGTCAATATCGGAAAGAATTACCAGCATATCCGCCCCGCAGAAAATTCCCACATGCGCCGCAAGGCTGTCGTTCTCGCCGAATTCAAGCTCCAGCTCGTCGATGGCAACGGTGTCGTTCTCGTTCACCACGGGGATAATGTTGTGTTCGATAAGCTTTTTAAAGGTGTTCTCGACGTTGCTTTTGCGGGGCGTGTCGAGAATGTACCTCGTCAGCAAAATCTGCGCCACGGTGAGGTTGTACTCGCCGAAAAGCTTGTCGTACATATACATCAGCTCGCACTGCCCCACGGCGGCGCAGGCTTGTTTCATGGTGGTTTCTTTGGGCTTTTGAATAAGGTTCATTTTGGACATTCCCAGCGCCACCGAACCCGATGACACCAGTATAATTTCCTTGCCGCTGTTGTGTACGTCCGACAGGACTTTTACAAGTTTTTCCATTCGCCTGATGTTCAGCCTGCCCGTCTTATGGGTAAGGGTGGAAGTTCCAACTTTTACCACAATTCTTTTCTTTTCGTTAATATCAAACATTTTTAATAGACCTTTCAAAATTAGTTCAAAATTATTCCGTGACGACGTTTACGGGCTTTCCCGCAATGTACGCCGCCAAATTTTCAGCGGCAATTTTTACCAAACGCTGCCTTGTTTCCAGCGGCGCCCAAGCGATGTGGGGGGTGATAATGCAGTTTTTCGCGGTAAGCAGCGGGTTTTCCGCGCTCATAGGCTCTTGACGGAGCACGTCCAAAGCCGCCCCCGCAATCTGTCCGCCGTTGAGAGCGTCCGCCAAATCCTGCTCGTTCACCACCGCGCCGCGGCTTGTATTTATGATAACACAAGTCGGCTTGCAGTATTCAAGAGTTTCCCGCCTGATAAGATTTTCGGTATCGGCGTTAAGGGGGCAATGGGCGGTGATAACGTCCGCCTGCGTGAAAAGCTCCTTAATGCTGACAAATTTTACCGAACTGTCCTGCCGCGCCGTGCGGGTGTTGACGATTACCTTCATGTCGAACGCCTGGGCAATTTTGGCAACTTTCCGCCCAATCGAGCCGTAGCCGATAATGCCGACAGTCTTGCCCGCAAGCTCTTGAATGGGGTACTCAAAAGCCGAAAAGGTCTCGGAGTTCACCCAGCCGCCCTGCTTGACGAATTTGTTGTATTTGGAAGTCTTGCTTGCAAAATGTAAAATAAAGGAAAATACCTGCTGCGCCACCGCCGCCGTGGAGTAGGCGGGGACGTTGCACACGGTTATACCCAGCTCCGCGCAGGTTTTAAGGTCTATGTTGTTGTACCCCGTGGCGCAAAGCCCGATATACTTTAAATTGGGGCAGCTCCGCAGTACCTTTTCGTCGAACACGGTTTTGTTGCAGAGCACAGCCTCCGCGTCCCCGACGTTTTTAACCACGTCCCCTGCGGGGGTAAGGGGGAACTCGGCGACCTCGCCCAGCCGGTATATTTCGTCGAAAGGCACGTCTCCTTTCGAGACGGTTTTTAATTCAAGAACGGCAATTTTCATTTTTTCTCTCCCAATATGCAATGCAGATTTACAGATATTTTATTATACCATAAATGTGTAAATTTTTCAAGTGGTATGGGAAATTTTTTCGTAAAAAATAATTTATCGTTCTTTATTGCCAAAAGTTGACGTCAAATTGGTGAAAAATTTGTTACACTAAAACATTTGTTTACAATTATATTGTTGAAATTATCTTCAAAATACTGTATAATAATTATATAAACATTAAGGAGGCATTTTTATGTACATCGCCCACATAAGAGAAACGGACGGGGAAATCCAAACGGTATGTTCCCACAGCCGCGGGGCTGCGGAGCTGGCTGAAAAATTTTCCTCGGGACTGAATTTCCCGGGCATTATGCGGCTTGCGGCTCTGCTGCACGACGCGGGAAAAATGAACCGCGATTTCAACGATTATATCAAGGGCGGGACGAATTTCAGGCGGGGCGAAATCGACCACAGCTATGCGGGGGCTAAATTTATAATCGAGCTTTCTCAGACCGCCGAGGGGGAAAACGTTAGGGAAACGGCTCTTTTTATCGCGCGGATAATCGTTTCCCACCACGGTCTGCACGACTGGGTAGACGATAATTCCGAGGACTATCTAAAGGTGCGTACCGGCAAAAACGACCGTTACGGCGAGATACTCGAGGGGATAAAAACCCTTGCGGACAGCGGCGAGCTTGAAACCATGCTGAAAGCCGCGGCTGCCGAGTACACCGAAATGAAAAATAAATTATTCGCGCTTTGCGAAAATAACAGCGTGAAATATTCCTTTTATATGGGCATGTTCGAGCGGCTTGCGCAGTCCGTTCTGGTGGACGCCGACCGCACCGACGCGGCGGATTTTGCGGACGGTATCAAGCCCCGCGAATTCGACGCGTCTGCGGTTTGGGAGGATATGTACGCAAAATTGGAGGAGATGTGCAAAAACTTCCGCGCCAAAACCGACCGCGTGTCTTTGCTGCGTATGGGTATTTCCGATAGGTGCGCGGCGTTCGCAAATTCCGAAAGAAAAATATGCCGTCTCTCCGTACCCACGGGAGGGGGCAAAACGGTTTCCTCGCTGAGGTTTGCGGTGAATTACTGCAAAAAATTCGGCAAGGAAAAAATTTTTTATATCGCGCCGTTTATGTCAATTTTGGAGCAGAACAGCGAGGTACTGCGTTCAATTGCGGGGGACGGCGTGCTGCTTGAACACCACTCGAATATCGCCGCCGAAATCGACGGCGGCGAGGAATTAAACGATTACGAGCGCGGCTGCGAACGCTGGGAAAATCCCGTTATCGCCACAACGGCGGTGCAGTTTCTGAACACGCTTTTTTCGGGGAAAATGTCCTCGGTGAGGAGATTTCACAATTTGGCAAATTCTGTCATTATCATTGACGAGGTGCAGTCTCTGCCCATAAAATGCGTGTATCTTTTTAATTTGGCTATGAATTTCCTGTCCCGCGTTTGCGGCTCTGTTATTGTGCTGTGTACGGCTACCCAGCCCGCTTTGGAGCAGGTCAGGTACCCGCTGCTGCTTGACGGCGAGGAAAGCATGACGGGGGACGTTTCCGAGGATTTCAAAAGCTTTAAGCGCACCGAGCTTATATCCGACATACGGACGGAGCAGTACACATATGAGCAGGCGGCGGATTACGCCTATGAAAAATTCCTCGAAAATAAAAATCTGCTTATGATAATGAACACGAAAAAGGCTGCGGCGGAGCTTTTCAAACTGCTTAGAGAAAAGTGCGGAGACGGCGCAGAAATAATCCATTTAAGCACCTTTATGTGCCCCGCCCACCGCAAGGACAGGCTTGACCGCGTCCGCGGGCTTTTGGAGGAAAACAAGCCCGTCATATGCGTTACCACGCAGCTTATCGAGGCGGGGGTGGACATCTCCTTTAACTGCGTGATACGCTCGGCGGCGGGTGCGGAAAGTATCGCTCAGGCGGCGGGCAGGTGCAACCGCCACGGAAAGGACAAGGTTCGCCCCGTGTACGTCATAAACGTCGGTGACGAGCAGCTTGGCAGCGGTCTTGAGCAGATAAAAAGGGGCAGGGATATTTTTACCGCCCTTGCGGGTTCTTTCGAGGGCGACCTGATGTCCGCCGAGGCTGTGAATTTGTATTACGAAAAGCTTTACGGCGAGTACCGAAACGGCGCGGGCGGCAGGGACGAGCTTGAATATTACGCAAAAAATGTTGATACTTCCCTGCTTGATTTTCTGTCTAAAAATGCGGAACGCAGCAAAATGTGCAAAAGCAAGCTGCCGTACAGGGCGCAGGCTTTTGCAACGGCGGGAAAGCTGTTTCAAGTGATTGACGAAAACACCCGTGACATAATCGTGCCCTACAACGGCGAGGCGGAAAAAATTATTCTTGACCTCAATTCGGATATTTCCCCGGAGGAGGCTGTGCGGCTTTTGCGGAAAGCGCAGAAATATTCCGTTGGGATATACCCCTCGGCGTTTGACGGCATGCTTGAAAAGGGGCAGATTTACCCCCTGAAGTACAGCGGCGTTTTCGCCCTTGACAAGTCCTGTTTCAGCGAGGAGCTTGGCATCGGAAATGAAAGCGTTTCCCGTGAGCTGCTGATGTTTTAGAACGCCTCAATATAAAAAATCTGTTGACAGCAGCGTTTGAGTACTGTATAATTATTACAGAAAAGCCAAAGGAGGTCTGATATAATGATTTACCGCAATACGGTTGAATTTTCCGTAACGGCGGACTATGCTTTGTTTTCGGACGTTCTCACCCGAACGGGCGGGGAAAAATTCAGCTACCCCATACCCACCTATGAGGGGCTGAAAGGCATACTTCACTCTGTCTATTGGAAACCTACCATTATTTGGTATGTGGACGCGGTGCGTATCGTCAACCCTGTCCGCACCCTGCGAAAAGGCGTCAGACCCATTGGTTACGGCGGCGGAAACGACCTTGCGTACTGCACATATTTGTGCGATGTGAAGTATCAGGTCAGGGCGCATTTCGAGTGGAACGAAAACCGTCCCGAGCTTGCGGAGGACCGCAACGAAAACAAGCACCACAACATCGCCAAGCGTATGATTGAGCGGGGCGGACGGCGGGATATTTTCTGCGGCACGCGGGAGTGCCAAGGGTACGTCGAGCCTTGCGTTTTCGGCGAGGGCGAGGGTTACTACGACAAAAGCGGCGAAATTCCCTACGCGTTAATGCTCCACGGTTTTACCTATGCGGACGAGGCTGTGCTGCCCGAGGACAAGGGAAAAATGACGGTGCGCTTTTGGCAGCCCGTGATGAGGGACGGCGTGATAGAATTTATACGCCCCGAGGAGTGCACGGTAAAACGCCATATACGGGAAATGGAGATAAAGCCCTTCGGTAAAACGCAGGGCAATTTTGTCGGCGCGGAGGAATTCGGAGGAGGCGATGTGATTGAGCTGGACTGACGAGCTTTACAGCGTTTACGAAAAGAACTGCGGGAATGCCGATAATGTTCCCTTGCTGCTGCCGATTTCGCATTCCACGGCTAACGCCCAAATCGAGATAACGCTGACCGAAAACGGGGATTTTGTGCAAGCCGCAAGGGTGGAAAAAGCCGACGCGGAAACGGTTATTCCCGTGACGAACGATTCGGCGGCGCGTTCGTCGGGAATAGCGCCCCACCCTTTTGCGGACAAGCTGGTCTACATAGCGGGGGACTACGGAAAATATTCCGGCGGGAAAAATTCCGACAACGCCAAATATTTTGAGGCGTACATTGAACAGCTTAAAAACTGGGCGGTTTCCGAGCATTCTCACAAAGCGGTGAAAGCCGTTTTGGCGTACCTTGAAAAAAACAGCATTGTTGGGGACTTGCTTTCCTGCGGGGCGTTTGCCGCGGACGAAACGGGAATGCTGAAAAGCGATGAGAAAATTCAAGGCATAGCGCAGGAGGACGCCTTTGTGCGTTTCAGAATAAACTACAGCGATTTTCTGCACGAAAGCCGCACTTGGAAAGACAGTACACTTTACGACAGCTTTACCGCCTACAACTCTTCGCTTGAACAGGATTTGCAGCTTTGCTACGCCACGGGAAAAATTCTGCCCGTCACCTATAAGCACCCGTCCAAAATACGCAACGCGGGGGACAAGGGCAAGCTGATTTCCGCCAACGACGAAAGCGGTTTTGCGTACAGAGGGCGTTTTCAAAACAAGGAGCAGGCTATATCGGTAAGCTATGATTTCTCGCAGAAAATGCACAACGCGCTGAAATGGCTTATCGCGAAACAGGGCGTAAATATCGACAATTCCCTAACGCTTATCGTGTGGGAAAGCGCAATGCGGGAACTGCCGAAAATAACCGTATCCGCCGATGAATTTATGTTTGAGGACGAGGTTGAGGAACTTCGGTACGCCGACACATATCCTATGTATAAGAATAAATTGCGGCAGTCTGTATCGGGCTATAAAAACCGCCTTGAGCTTGACAAAAATTCCAAAGCCATGATAATGGGACTTGATTCCGCCACCACGGGACGGATTTCCATAAGCATTTACTCGGAGCTGCAAAGCTCGGAGTTTCTTGAGAACGTTGAAAAATGGCACAGGGATACCGCATGGTTTAGGTACAGCGAAAAACAGAAAAAATATGTGTACAATTCTTTTTCGTTAAGCAATATCATAAACTGCGCTTTCGGCACGGAACGTGGAAATTTTATCGAGGTGAGCAGTTCCAAACTGAAAACCGATTACATGTGCAGGCTTGTCCCTTGCGTTGCGGAGGGTCGTAAAATCCCGAAAGAAATAGTCGGGGCGCTGGTAAATAAAGCCTCAAACCCTTTGAAATACGATATTTACCATAACTGGAGGAACGTTCTGAATATAGCCTGCGGAATGATTAGAAAAGAAAAACTTGAAAATAAGGAGGAGTGCAAAATGGCGCTTGACGAAAAATGCACCGACAGAAGTTATTTGTACGGCAGACTGCTTGCCGTTGCCGACGCCGCGGAGGCAAGAACATATGAAAAGGGCGAGAACCGTACCACAAACGCCAAAAGGTATTTTGAGGCGTTTTCAAACCGCCCCTGCACCACTTGGGCGATTATACGCAATCGGCTCAGCCCCTATCTTGAAAAGCTGGACAAGTCAAATAAATCGGGGTATTCGGAGAATTATTACTCAAGTCTTATTAACACGATAACCGATATGTTTGAACGCGGCGATTTTGAGGACAATTCAAAACTTGACCCCGTTTATCTTCACGCTTACAGCTGTCAGCTTATGAAACTGTACGGCGGAAATAAAAAAGACGGTACAAATAACGAGGAGGAATAAATTATGAGTACGCTTTCAAATAAAATCGACTTTGCGGTAATTTTCACCACGGCAAACGCAAACCCCAACGGCGACCCGCTTAACGGCAACAGACCCAGAGAGGACTACGACGGGTACGGGGAGATTTCCGACGTATGCATAAAAAGAAAAATACGCAACAGACTTCAGGACATGGGCGAAAATATTTTTGTTCAGTCCGACGACCGCTGTGACGACGGCTTTGACAGTCTGCGGAGCAGGGCGTTAGCTTGCAAAGAGGTTAGTCAGTACGAAAAAGCAAAAGATACAAACCGCGAGGCTTACGCGAAAGCGGCTTGCGAACAGTGGATAGACGTGAGAAGTTTCGGACAGGTGTTTGCTTTCAAAGACGCTAAGGGAGTTTCCATAGGCGTGCGGGGACCGGTTTCCGTGGGTATTGCGAAAAGCGTTTCCCCGGTTGACATTGTAAGCATGCAGATTACCAAAAGCGTAAACAGCGAGGGCGGCAAAGAGGGAAAAAGCTCCGACACAATGGGCATGAAACACTTGGTTGAATTCGGCGTGTACAAGGCGTGCGGCTCAATAAACTGCCAGCTTGCGGAGAAAACGGGCTTTACCGACGAGGACGCGGAAAAGATAAAGCAGGCTCTCGTCACCCTTTTTGAGAACGACGCGTCCGCCGCAAGACCCGACGGAAGTATGGAGGTGTGCAGGGTTTACTGGTGGAAACACAGCGGAAAGACCCCGAAATACTCCTCGGCAAAGGTGCACCGCAGCTTGAAAATTGCCAAAAAGAAAGACGTAAAAAAGCCTATGTCAATCAATGACTATGATATTACTCTTGACAGTTTGGAAGGGCTTGCGCCTGAGGTGATTGATTTGATGTGATATGATATTTTGGGAGTATGTCACCCTCCGTTGGGTGTGTGGATTGAAATTTTTAGTGTGTCCGAAACGGACACGTCAAGTGCGTCACCCTCTTTGCGAGGGTGTGGATTGAAATAAACTTGCGAACGCCCGTAACCTTTAACCGTCCGGTCACCCTCCTTGCGAGGGTGTGGATTGAAATCCAACGTCCTTGTTAAGCCATTTGGAAAGCGTCAGGTCACCCTCCTTGCGAGGGTGTGGATTGAAATTTTTAGTGTAATGCCCATAAATTAAATACCTCCCGGTCACCCTCTTTGCGAGGGTGTGGATTGAAATAATACAGTCAACTACAGACTTTTTTCGGGCAAAACGTCACCCTCCACTTGAGGGTGTGGATTGAAATGCGCTCCGTGACGGCAACACGCTTAATAACGACGTCACCCTCCATGTGAGGGTGTGGATTGAAATGATATGGTCTATGTATGATTTTCGGTTGCCGTTTGTCACCCCCTTGGGGGTGTGGATTGAAATTGATATGCCTGTCATAAGTGCTGAGGCGTTACTGTCACCCTCCATGCGAAGATATTTACCGGCACAAATCCCCCAAAAGTTGCACGTCGAAAACGTGCAGCTGTTTTTTTATTTGCACAAAAATTCCCGCCAAAGGTTGACCGCCGTTAAATTTCGCTGTACACTTAATTTCGGAGAGAGAAATTTTTCTGAAAGGAAGTCTAACAATGAAAATTACACAAAATCTTCTGACCCCCAATAAGTACAGCAGACCGCAGATACCGCTGAAAAACGTACGGAAAATAGCCGTCCACTATGTGGGCAACCCCGGCACGTCCGCCGCCGCCAACCGCAATTATTTCGAGAACCAAAAGACGGCTGCGCGGTACGTTTCCTCCCACTTCGTCGTCGGCTTGAACGGCGAAATCATTCAGTGCGTACCGCTGGACGAAATTTCCTACTGCACCAATCAAGCCAACACGTACAGTGTCTCGATCGAGTGCTGCCACCCCGACAGCACCGGCAAATTTACCGCCGCCACCGAAAATTCTTTGGCGGAACTTTGCGCGTACCTGCTCGAAAAATTCGGGCTTTGCGCCGACGACATTATCCGCCACTACGACGTGACGGGCAAGCAGTGCCCCCTGTACTGGTCGCCGACGAAGTATCAGTCCGCCGAGACTGCCAACGCGAGATTTTCGGCGTTTAAAGAAAAAGTCCGCCTGCTTATGAGTACATCAAAAAGCGGCGGGGATTTTCGAGTACGCGTACTTGACGGCAGCCTGAACATACGCAGAACCCCCTCGCTGACCGCCCCCATAACGGGCGTTATCACCGACAAAGGCGTGTACACAATTACCGCCGAGGAGCAGGGGGACGGCGTGCTTTGGGGCAGGCTGAAAAGCGGCGCGGGTTGGATTTCCTTGGGCAGCAAATACGTCCAAAAAATAAAGGAGGGAAAATCGTGAACGGTGTTTTAAAAAACGCTCTCGCGGCGGTCTGCGCCCTGTGCGGACTGCTTTTCGGCGACCGTGACGGCATGATGACGGCTCTTATCGCCCTGATTATTCTGGACTATCTTTCTGGAGTAATCGCCGCCGTTACGGAGAAAAAATTGTCCTCCGAAGTTGGCGCGAGGGGAATTGCCAAAAAGGTTTTCATGCTGCTTATCGTGGCGGTTGCGAACATTGTGGACATCAACGTTATCGGCGAGGGGCACGTCCTGAAAACGGTGACGGTGATATTCTACATCGCCAACGAGTGCATTTCCCTTATCGAGAACGCGGGGCGGCTTGGCGTGCCCGTCCCCAACAAACTGCTTGAGGTTCTGGAGCAGTTAAAAACTGGGGAGAAGTAAAAAAAGGCGCGGCACACGGGTACTTTACCCGCGGCGGCAAATTGACCCTTAACGGCAAAGCACGCCGATAAGGGTCAATTACTCTCAATTATACAATAGCTGTTCACCGTCAACTTCCCACGGGTCGGTAGTCTCCACATCATAGGGGAGCTGCGTCTCCGCCGGCGGATATTCCTCCGTCTCGGCGGGAGCGGGAACTCCGCTTGTATTCGTCCAAACCGCCTCGCCGTCGCCGTAGCAGGAATACTCCGTCCGTGCGAAATAACGCTTTATCCCCTTGACGATAGCCGCCGCGAATTTCTGCTGCGAGGCGGGGTCGGCAAGAGCCATAGCCTCGGTGTAATTGGTAACAAACGCCGTCTCGATGAGAATAGACGGGAAGTCCTGCTGCAAAGTCACCCAAAAATAATTGTACTTCGCGCCCCTGTCGTTGCCGCTTGTTGAACCGTGCAGCTCCGAAAGATAACTGCCCAGCTCAGCCGCAACGTACCGCGCCAAAGGCTGCGAAAACGGCGTGAAATAGTGCGCCTCCGAGCCGTGTGCAGACTGCCCCGCCGAGTTGCAGTGTATGGCGATAAACATGTCGGGATTAAACTGCCTCGCGTAATCGGACCGCGTTTCCGTGGGGTATGTCTCGCTTTCCGTTTTCAGGCGTACCACGTTCGCGCCCTCGTCCGCAAGCATTTTTTCAACGTACTTTGAAATCGCCTCCGTGGCGGTCTGCTCCTTGATGTGACCCACCGCACCGGGGTCGAACGCAGACCTGCCCGTGTAGCCGTGTCCCGGGTCAATAACGATAGTCGCGCCGTTCACGCTGTTTCGGCAGCCGTTGAAACGCAGCTCAAGGTTGCTGTTCCCGTCGTAGGTTGCGGTAATTCCGCCGTAAATTCCCGCCTGCCGCAAGGTCAGCGTAAGATGAGTTTTCGTAAGCTCCCCCGACTGAGAGGTACTCCAAGTACCCTTAGTAAACACCGCGCTGTCGGGGAACGCAATGTCGCCGCTTGAAATACTTGTAATATAATCAAACGTCACCGTTATGGAATTTGAGTCGAAGGACGAAACGGAGTAATACCCGTTGTCCCCGTTGCTGTAGGAAAGATTTCCGTAAGTCACTTCAAAGGGGATTTTAACCGCCGTCTTGAATTTTATAACCGTGTCCGTGCCGTCCTTTCCCGCCGCCGCCACGGAAATGGGGTTGCTGCCCAAAGGCTGATTTGCCAGTACGGTAACCGCGTCCGTCCGAATACGCTTGCCCGAGTTGGTGAGGTAGTAGTCGATACCGCTGTAAGTCACGGTTTTGGTTATGTAATCAAGGGTTCCCGCAGGCAGCCGCGTGCAGTCGGGGGTTGGACTTGTCCCCGTGGACTTGTAACTGTACGTCATGGTGTTGTCATTGTCAACCCGCAAAAGACTTCCCGTAAAGTCGTTAAGGACTTCCGCAAGGGCGTTTACTATAATGTGCGCTCCCGTGCGGTTTTCGTTGAAATCCCCCGTGCGGGTGGAATAAGTCCCGTAAAACTCAATGCTGCCAAGGTCGATGTCCTCGCCCCGCTTGCCTTTCGGCGCGGTGTAGTACCCCACATATTTGGCGTAATTTGAGTTGGGGTCAAGCTCGTCCAGCTGTCCCTCAACCTCTTCAAGGGTAATGCTCTTGCCGTTCACCTTAGCGGTAACTTCCGAGCCTCGGTACGCTATGGCGCTTAAGGCGATTGTGGACTGCTCCTCAACCCTCATGGTTTCATCGGTTGGAGAAACGCTTTTCAGCACGTTCACCGTGCGGGTTATTTTATAGGTAATAACTTTCGCCTTGCTCTGGAATTTAAAGGTGTTCACGCCAACGTCCAGCTCTTCCGTGAAGTAGAACCGCCCCGCCTCGTTCAGAACAATTTCCTCCCCCTGATAGTACACGGGAAAATTCGGGTCAAACGAACCCGCGAAAATAACCGTAGGCTCTTCCGTCTTAAAGGTGGTTTTTGTGGGGAGGGTCATTTCAAGCTCGCTGTTCAAGCCCTCGATGTCGATGTTGTCGTCATAATGCTTTATAAGCGCGCTTGTGGACTCCATAACGTCCGAGTTCAGCGATTTGAGGGAATTAAAGGCGCTGCCCCCGTATTTGCCGTAGTCCCCCGCCGCGATAACCTGCTTAACAAGCTCGTCGGGAGAACCCCAGCCGTCCGCCTCGGTGCAGATTTTCTCGTTGATGTGGTGTACGTACAGAGGAATATCCGCCGCCTCGGCGTGACCGTTCCACCAGCTTACAATTTCGTTAAAGGGGGCTTTTTCGTCCGTGAGAGAACCCTCGGCTTTCAGCATGATAAAGTCGGCGTACCCCTTTTCTATGTACGCCAAAGTGTCGGCGTACCCGTCCGTCAAAGCCTCAAACCTCACCGAAGTCTCCGAGCCGTTTTCCTCGGTGGTGTAGTTCGCCCACACATCGTTAAGGGAAATCCCCACGGGGACGGTGTTGTTTGTCCGCCGAACCGCGTCCGCCGCAAGGCTGAAAACGTACGCCCCGTTGTCCAAAAGCCAGTTGTCGAAACCGATGCCCGAGCCGTTTTTCACGTAATCGCTTAACGTGCCGTCGTTTTTCGAGGAATAGTACCCGTCCAGAATAATCCCGTCAACGGGGTACTTCACCGTAAAGCTGTGTACGATTATTGCAAGCCTGTCGATACGCGCCTGCAGCTCGTCGTTTTCAAGGCTGTTCAGCACGAAATCGAGGCTGAAATTCAGGTAGACGTACATGCCCCGCTCCTGCGCCCCCTCGATTGCGTACTCGATAAGGCTGCGGCTGACGGTTTCGTTCGTGTCGGTGCTGTAAAACGACTCTCCGCCGCCGTCCGTGCGGATTATCACCGCGTTCAGGCGGTTTTCCTCGGCGGTATCCAGCATTTTCTCCACGCTTGCGAGAATTTCCTCCTCGGTAAGCTCCCCCTCCTCGGGGGGCACGGCGTAGTCCTCCCCGGGGGTGACATAAACCCCCCTCAACTGCGAGGGAAAGCTGTACATCGGCGTAAATTCCGGCTCTGTAAAGGTCGGCAGCTCCTCGTCCCGGTTGATTTCGGGCTGGGGCGCGATTACCGTGACTTGGGGCGGCTCTTCATCTTCAAGTGCTGAAACGGGCAAAAGTCCCCCAAAGGAGAAAATCATAGCCGCCGCCGTTAAAATTCCTGCAAATCGCTTTATTTTTTTCTTTTTCAATTTGCGTTCTCCTTTCTTTTCTGTTCTTACACATATTGGCAATATTCATAATTTGTACATAATATAAATACAGAGCGTTTACCACTTTTTTTCATTTTTTCGCGAAAAACGCTTAATTTTT
>JAMPDU010000199.1 GCA_023665505.1 Ruminococcus sp. | reverse complement strand
GTATATCTCATACTTCTTATTATACCATATTTTTTCTATGTGGACAAGTTCTAAGAAAAATTGTGTATAATTTTTTAAAGCGCAAATAAAATTTTGCCGTGTGAAAGGAAAATCGCAATGTGGAAATATATTAAAAATTATTTGCTGTTTGCGGTGCTTGCCGCGCTGTTTATGATAGGCGAGGTGTTTATGGACTTGCTCCAGCCAAGCCTTATGAGCCGTATCGTGGACGAGGGCGTACTGGGTACGGGTGGGCTGAGCCTCATTTGGAGCTTGGGTCTGAAAATGATACTTTTGGTTCTGTTCGGCGGTTTCTGCGGTTCGATGAACAACGTGTTCGTGAATATGGCGGGGCAGAATATCGGCAATGAAATGCGCAAGGACTGTTTTCGGGGAATTATGAATTTCTCCTTTTCACAGCTTGACAAATTCGGCACAGGCTCGCTTGTGACAAGGGTGACGAACGATATTACGCAGGTGCAGAATTTTGTGTCCCAGTTCGTGCGCGGAATGATACGCACCACATTTCTGACTTTCGGAAGTATGTATTTTATGTTCCGCCTTAACGCAACCTTCGGGTTTACGGTACTTTGCGCGTTCCCGTTCGTGGTGGGCTGCATGGCGTTCTGCATCGCAAGGGCAAACCCGCTGTTCTCAAAATTGCAGGCGCGGCTTGACGCTATCAACGGCATTATGCAGGAGGACGTTTCGGGAATACGCATAATAAAAGCCTGCGTTAGGGAAATTTACGAAAAGCTTCGTTTCGGCAAGGCAAACGACGAGCTGATAAAAACGCAGCTTTCGGTGCTTACGATTTTCGCGTTTATGAACCCTGTGATAAATATGATGATGTACCTCGTTATCGCGGTAATTCTTTACATAGGCTCATACAAGGCGGAAACGGGAGCTGTTACCACGGGCAGCATAATGGCTGCGATAACGTATACCACCCAGCTCCTCCACGGCGTTTTAATGCTGGTTATGCTTTTTCAGAATATTTCAAGGGGTTACGCCTCATGGAAACGCGTAAAGGAAGTCCTTGACAGCGAACCCGAGCTGCGGGACGGCGATTTTGACGGCGTTACCAAAACAGCGGGAACGGTTGAATTTAAGGACGTTTCATTCTCATATCCCAGCTCAAATCGGACGGTGCTTAAAAATATAAATCTGAAAATCAACAGGGGCGAAACTGTTGCGGTTATGGGCGCGACGGGCTGCGGAAAGTCCTCCCTCGTAAATCTTATACCGCGTTTTTACGACGTTACGGCAGGCGCGGTTTTGGTGGACGGCGTTGACGTAAGGGAGTACAAACAAAAGGCTCTGCGGGAAAAGGTCGCCGCCGCAATGCAGAAAAGCGAGCTTTTCAGCGACACCATACGGGAAAATATTTCCTGGGGTGACCCGGCTGCGGAGGACGAAAAAATAAGGCTTGCGGCGCAAACCGCGCAGGCGGAGGAATTTATAACCGCCTCCGAGGAGGGTTACGGTACCTTAGTTGCGGAACGGGGTATGAGCCTGTCGGGCGGTCAGAAACAGAGGATTTCCATAGCAAGGGCGGTATTGAAGTCCGCCGAAATATTGATTTTCGATGACTCCACAAGCGCGCTTGATTTAAAAACGGAGGCGAATTTATACGGCGCGCTTGAAAAATCCGCACCGAATGTTACCAAAATAATCGTCGCCCAAAGGATAGCCTCCGTGCGGAGAGCGGACAAAATAGTCGTGCTTGAAAACGGCGGAATTGCCGCGGTGGGCAGCCACGGCGAGCTTTTGGAAAGCTGCGCGGTTTACCGTGATATTTACCGTTCGCAAATGGCGGAGGAGGAATGATCATGGCTGAAAATAAAAATGTCGCCGAGCGGAATATTCCGGGAATGATGAACAGAGGTCCGAACCGATTTGCCGAAGTGCAGCATGCCGAGAATGTCAAGGGTACGCTAAAGCGGGTTTTCGCGTATTTTGCCAAGGAAAAAATAACGGTCGCCTGTATGCTGGCGGCGGTGGTTTTCGGGACGGTCTGCGGAGTTATCGCCCCCGGAATACAAAGCAACGCCATTGACATTATCGCAAAAAGCAGGTCGGGAAACCTTGTTTCCACCCTTACTTTGATGACGGCGGTGTACCTTTTTTACAGCGGCAGCCAGCTTTTGCAGGGTCTTATCGGCGCAAGGCTCAGCCAGCGTATTGTCAAGCGAATGAGAGAGGAATTTTTCGGCAAGCTTATGGATTTGCCCGTCAAATACCTTGATACCCATTCCCACGGCGATGTTATGAGCCGTATGACAAACGATATTGAAAATATTTCGTCAACGGTGTCGCAGTCGCTGCCGTCGCTTTTTTCGGGCGTACTGACAATAATCGGTACGGTGGCGATTATGCTTTGGTACTGCCGGCAGCTTGCCCTGCTTAGCTTTGCCACGGTTTTTCTGACGGTTCTTGCCACAAAAATTCTTTCAAAAAATGTACGAAAATTTTCCCGCAAACGCCAAAACCTGCTGGGTCAGCTTAACGGAACGGTGGAGGAAATGATTTCGGGCTACCGCACGGTTGCGGCGTATAATCATCAAGATATTACGGCGGAGGACTTCTGCAAAACCTCAAATTCACTCACAAGGGCGGGAATAAAAACCGATATTTTCAGCGGCGTAATGGGTCCCGTGATGAATTGTATCGGCAATATCGGTTTTGTGATAATCGCCGCTTTCGGCGGGTATTTTTCCGCAAACGGTCTTATCTCGGTTGGCGTTATTTCGGCGTTTATCGTGTACGCAAAGCAGTTCAGCCGCCCGATAAACGAGATAGCGCAGGTTTACGGTCAGTTACAGACGGCTATCGCGGGGGCGGAGCGCGTTTTCACTGTCCTTGACGAGGAAAACGAGGATAAATCGGGCGAGCCGATGACGGAGGAAAAGAATGCGGAAATAGTGTTCAAAAATGTGAATTTTTCCTACACAGAGGGGCGTAACGTACTGAAAAATTTTTCACTGACAGTCCCCTCGGGGAAAAAGGTTGCTCTTGTGGGTGCGACGGGAAGCGGCAAGACCACGGTGGTAAATCTGCTTATGAGGTTTTACGACACGGACAGCGGGGATATTTACATTAACAAACAAAATCTCCGCGATATTTCAAGGGACGAAATCCGTAAAAATATTGCGATAGTTCTGCAGGACACAACGCTGTTCTCCGACACCGTGGAAAATAATTTAAGGTACGGAAAGGAAAATTCGGGGCGCAGGGAAATCGAAAAAGCCGCCGAAATGAGCCGCTGCAAGGAAATGATAGAGGCGCTCCCGCAGGGGTATGAAACGGTGCTCACACGGTCGGGCGAAAACATAAGCGGCGGACAGCGGCAGCTCCTCGCAATAGCCCGCGCTTTCGTCGCCGACCCGAAAATACTTATTCTTGACGAGGCGACCTCCAACGTTGACACCCGAACGGAAAAAGCCATTCAAGACGCAATGCACCTCGTTATGCAGAACCGAACGGGAATTATCATCGCGCACCGTCTGTCAACCATTCGCGACGCGGATATTATCGTTGTTATGGACAACGGCGGAATTGCCGAAAGCGGAAATCACGATGAGCTTATCGCTCAAAGTGGGAAATATTACGAGCTGTATATGACGCAGTATGCGGGGGTTGAAACTTAGTTGATAAAAATGCCCGTTCCCATATTTTGGGAAACGGGCATTTTATATTTCACGCTTGATTTTACGTAAAATTTATAGGCAAATTATTGACATTTTCTCTGCATAGGGGTATAATATAAATGAAAGGGGGCATTTTTATGCCGAATATAGTACCGATTT
>JAMPDU010000198.1 GCA_023665505.1 Ruminococcus sp. | reverse complement strand
CCGCAAGGGCTCTGCCCCTTGACCCCGCCAGCGCGGGGCTGCGCTGGACCAGCCGTATGCCTAAAGGGCGTTTGGTTAGATGTTGCTGACTGTTTGTCTGCTAAACCGCCTTAAAAAAAGTGCGTAAACGTACTAATTATAAATTTATCAGCCTTGACTAACCGCCCCGAATATGCTATAATAAAATGTGTTATTATTTGCAAAAAATGGAGGTACACTATGACTTTTCAGGACTATTTCAAAAAACTTAAGGACATCTTTATGGAGGCGGACGTCACAAAATTGGACGGCGACATCGCTTTCCAGATAAATCTCACGGGGGAGGGCGCGGGAACTTTCTACGCCGAGTACAAAAACGGCAGGCTCTCCGTCGAGCCTTACGACTATCACGACCGCGACGCCGCTCTCACAGCCGACTCCAAGGACTTCGTGAAAATCGCCGAGGGCAAAATGGACCCCATTCAAGCCTACTTTCTCGGCAAGCTCAAAGTCGACGGCGACGTCAGCAAGGCTCTCGCGCTGAAAAATTTGGTGAAGTAAATGGAGCGCGCTATTCCCGAAATTTCCAAAAATTTGGAGAAAATTTTTGCGGACGTCCCCACGCGGCTTGTTTTCAGCAAACCCCCTAAAAATGGGGATTTCCGCAAGATAAATATTGCCAAAAAGCAGCACGGCTATCAAGCCGAAAAATTTACCGAAAAACAGGTTTTTCACGAAAATTTTGCGGACGGTCAAGCCGCCGAAAATTTCTGCGAAACCCTTTTCGGGCAGGGCTGGGGGCAGCTTAACGCATGGAGCGGTACGTATGAATACAGTTTGTCTTTGTCAAAAAAAGGAAAAATTCTTTTCGGCAGGAAACGGCTTTCGGGGCAGTCCCCGAAAATCGAGGAAAGCCACGACAAAAAGAAAAACTACATCATCGCCGAGGACAAGCCGTTCCCCGCGCTGGTGGATATGGGAATATTCACCAAAGAGGGGAAAGTCGCCAAGCCGATGTATGACAAATTCCGCCAAATTAACCGTTTTGCGGAAATTATCGACGACGCGGTGCGGGAAAAAAAATTCCCCGACGGCAAAATCCGAGTGGTGGATTTCGGGTGCGGGAAGTCCTACCTGACCTTTGTGCTGTACCACTATTTTACCGAAATATTGGGGCTTGAGGCGGATATGCTGGGGCTTGACCTTAAGGCGGACGTTATCGAAAAATGCAATGCCGCCGCCGCGCGTTACGGGTACACGGGTCTGCGGTTCGAGGTTGGGGACATTGGCGGCGCGGCGCGTACCGAGAAAACCGATATGGTGGTAACGCTCCACGCCTGCGACACGGCGACGGATTTCGCCCTATACAACGCGGTTACGCGGGGCGCGGAGATGATTTTTTCCGTCCCCTGCTGTCAGCACGAGCTTAACGGGCAGATGCGGTCGGAAAATTTTTCCATATTAACCCGGTACGGCATTGTCAAGGAGCGCGTCGCCGCCCTTTGCACCGACGCGATACGGGCGAATTTGCTGGAGTACTGCGGTTACAAAACCCAGCTTTTGGAATTTATCGACTTCGAGCACACGCCGAAAAATATTCTGATACGTGCGGTAAAGCGGGAAAGTCCGCCTAAAAACAGAGAAAAATACCTTGCCGAGGCTGAAAGGCTTATGGAGGAATTTTCCTTTGAACCGACGTTGTATCAATTAATAATTAATAATGAATAATTATATTTTGTAACATCTGTAGGGGACGGGGTACCCGTCCCCTACAAAGGTACAAAGAACCCGTACAAAAATTATTGATTATCCACGTCAACAAGCAGGATTTTATCCCCCCAATTGGCGATGACAACCGTGTCGCTGTCGGCGAAACTTATGGGGCAGGGGTTGGTGAATTCCTCTTCGATATCCGCGGTGAAAATTTCGCCGGTGTCGGTTTCGGTGACGTAAAGCCGCTGCTCGCCGCTGTACAAAAGGGCGATATATTTGCCGTCGGCGGACATTGCCGTCTGCATATCGCCGTTTTTTGACCACTCGGCGTAAACCTCGGTTTCGAGGGTGTCGGGGTCGGCGGCGAGTATCCGCACTTTGTCGGTTTCAAAGTTGTAAAGTCCGTCGGCAAGGTAAATTTTGCCGCCCCGCGCGCCTAAGGGGATATAGTCGGCGGAATTGGGAATTTCCTGCGCCTCGCCCTTTTCGAGGTCGTACACGCCCGTGCAGGCGAGAGCCTTTACACCCGAGGTTTGGTAGACGAAACGGGTTTCGTCCAAGGGAAATTGATAGCGGGGGGTTGAGGTGTCGTAGCCGTATTCGGCGACATATTCGCTGTCGTTGGGCGGGTTATAGCCTTTTATGAGTACCTCGCCGCTTTCGGCGTTGACGATATTAAACTGCCATTCGGCTATTCCGTATGGCTGTATGGCTTTGTTTTCGGGGGTTTCCTTTGCAAGCTCGAACGTTCTGTCGGTGTAGACGGCGCAGACGGCGTCTTCGGTAACGTCCTCCGCCCACCTGAAAATAGTGTCTTTGTACAGCAATTCCTTGCCGCCGTCAAAGGTATCTTTAACCTCCCAGCTGTCCTCGGGGTCGAAAGAGGCGGCGAGGGTGTTTTCGTTCAGATTGTAAAACGCGCCTAAAGAAACGTACAGAATATTACCGTCTGTAATAATAAATTTATCGTAGCCGCTTAATTCCTCGCTTGAGGGGTTAATGCTTTTATACTCAAAGTAATGCCCGCTAAGGCGGGAGACGGGTTCGGTTTCCGTCTGCTCGGTTTCCGAAATTTCGGGCTGCGAGGTCGTTTCGGGGAGGGGGTCGGGAGCGGGCTGCGAATTGGCGCAGGACGTTAAAAGTGTTACGCATAATACTGTGGGTATAATTAATTTGCGGCGCATAAAGTTACCTCCAAAGTGAAATTTTATATTTTCAGTGTAACGCTTTTTCCCCGCAAAGTCAATAGTTTTGGGCAAACTGTAACCGAATTGTAACCTTTTGGGGCGAAAAACGGGTAAAAGGTTACAAAAAAAGCCGCTTTCGTAACATTTTTGGTACAAAACGGCAATTTTTAACCCGCCCCTTGGGGGGCTTTAACAAATTAAATTTTCCCAAAATTTAACATTGGGGGGACTTTCGCGGCGGGGCGACCCCGCAAAAAAACGCGGCGCAATCGGTGCGCCGCAAATCAAATAAAATGAAGAAAATATGTGTAGAACAAAAGAAAGGAGACAACAAAACGGATGTTAAACTAATTAATGTATTAGACGATTTCTAACATCGTAATTATTATAACCCATTTCCGCGCCATAGTCAACAGGTTTTAGCAAGATTTTTGGAATTTGTATACTTGCACAAATTTTGGAGAGGGTTCTTATTAATTTTGCCGTTTACAGCACAATTTGCCGAGGTTTAATTAGAAACAGCGGGGATTTAATTTGCTTTAATTAGGAAATTACGTACCCCCGAATTAATACGGTTAAATTTTATTATAACATATATTTTTGCGAATGTCAATAGTTTTTTTTATTTACTTAAAATTATTTTTCGGGGGAATTCTACAGTATGTAATTAACCTTTCGGGGGCGGGTATACTATATATAATGCATGTGATTATTTGCGGCGGGACGGGAAACCCGTCCCCTACAAATCGAAAATTATGCAAATATGTTTGCAATTTCAACAATACGGCGGAGAAATTTTCCTGCGGTTTTGTGCAAGTATACAAAAGTTGAAAAAACGCTTGACAAAAAGTTTTGGAAGTAGTATACTAATAAAGCTGACCCACGAAAGGGCAGTAAAATGTTGGGCGGCAACGTCCGGCATCAGAACCTTGAAAATTGAACAACAGAACAAACACAACCTGAAAAGGAAAACCCTGA
>JAMPDU010000197.1 GCA_023665505.1 Ruminococcus sp. | reverse complement strand
GAAATTCAGACGGCTCATTGAGCTGCAATGGAGGTGAAATTATGTAAAATTAAACGTTGTCATTTTGCTTTTTGCGGTAGTTAATTCCGTGTCGTTCACGCATTGAAATATTTCCTTGGATAAATATTTAATATTCTTTCAAAGACTTAAATGAAGAAGTAACTTCGTCTGTACTCTCTTTAATTTCCTTTTGCCTATTGACAAGTGTTGTTATTCCTGATACAATAAGATTAATAGCAACTACCAATCCAGCGTTAGCCAAAAGTCTTATCGCGCCATTAGCCAATTTTGTTGCAATTGTAATCTTGTTTGTGGCTTCTGCTAAAACTTCTTCTGAAACGGCAGCTCCGTTAGCACTCCTCGCAAGTTCCTGTGCAGCGGAAGACGAATTTCCTAAATATTTATAGGAAATTGTATTTGAAGTCATTAAATTACCTTCTTCATCTAAGCAGGTTTTTAATGCTTTGTTATAGTCTCTTAATGCTTGAATGTCTTGCTTGTGATAACTTACTTCCCAAAAGATTGCTTGGTGACAACAAAGAAAGACTTTGTTTTGAAAATCCATTGGTTTTAATCTCGTGAATAGCAGAGTTAAAATCTCTAAATATATTGTTGACTTGTTTACCAAATATAGACAATGCTTGTCCCGATTTCGTTATATCACTTTCGATTGTCTTAAACACCATTATTAATATTATATAGTTTTGATATATAATACTAACTATCAAAAGGAGGTTTACTAATCGTGAAACAATGTCCAACTTGTGGTTCAAAATATCCAGATGATTTTAATACTTGTAATGCTTGTGATGTACCACTAATAGAACATCAAATTGCCAAAGAAATACACTATTATGGCATTCAAAATAAAAAACTTCAAAAAAAATATCCAAAGGAATGTCAAATTGTTGCGGAAGCTCGAAAAAAAGTAGAAGAACGTAGGCAAAATACTTTAAATTCTGTTTCTGTAACAATTAGTCAATCGGCTATGCCGACACAACCCAAGCCAAATTCTATTCAGCCAGAACAAAACATTCCGAAATGCCCTACCTGTGGCAGTACCAATGTAAACAAAATTTCCTATGGCAAAAAAGCCATAGGATTTTTAGCCGTTGGTGTATACAGGAAGTGAAGATAACATAATAATCTTTCGGAAGTACAACACCAAAACGATTTTTAATAGCTGCTTTTTACATTATTGTCAACTACATATTTAGGTCTGCTTGGCGGATTATGTTACTGAACAAGTTTATTTACAAAGTTTATTTTTTCATTGAATGAACTAATCATATCATCACTCTCCATTTCATTGTTATCAACAATAATAAGTAATATTCTTTTGGTTTTCATAAATACCTCATTATTATATTTGCATTTAATAAAGATACTCATATGCTGTATCATTTTCCTACAGAAACTGATTAAGTTTATTGCAGGTATAAGCATAACAGTTTAACCCGATTCGCCAAGAGTATAAATATGTAGGGTGCTTTGTCATTTGGGACAAGCTTTGTCCTATCGTGTTCGTTCTTGCTGTAACCATATGGCGGCATTCCCGAAACACAGTCACCTTTAAGAGCTTTTGTGCGGAGCGCGGACTTTATCTTCTTCGAGATGTCCTTGGCATACCACTCATTAATAATGTTGCGAAACGGAGCAAATTCATTTTCTCCAATATCGGAGTCAAAGCCGTCATTTATGGCAATGCACCGCACATCGTTTTGGGGAAAATAAATTTCGGTGTAATACCCCGTTTGCAAATACTCACGCCCCAAACGGGACAAATCTTTGACAATAATTGTTCCGACCGTGCCGTTCTCCACATCGGCAATAAGTTTTTTAAACGCGGGGCGTTCATAATTTGTGCCGGTGAAACCGTCGTCTGTTGAACAAACTTTAAGGTGCACACCGAAAACAACCGAGAAATTGACTAAACAAGCCGTTTAACTTGTCTTGCGTGACAAATTAAACGGCTTAAATTTTATACTATATTTTTTATTCCACCGAGCAGTGCGCCTTTATCACATCAAAAAAAGCTTTTGCCGCTGGGGAAAGCGTTCGGTATTTTTTGGTAACAATATACAGTCCTACCGACAGCTCGGGTACTATGGGGCGAAACGTCAAGTTGCGCCCCTCGGTATTGACTAATCCGTCAAGGCACAGCGCGTAGCCGATACCTCGTTCCGCCAAAAATGTGGCGTTATAAATCAGATTATAGGTTGCGGCAACATTCAGCACGGACTCGTCACTCCCAAACCATTCAAGCTCTTGATGTCCTTGAAAGGTCTGCTCAGCTAATATAAGCGGCAGATTTTTCAATTGGTCTATATTTACCGCCTCCTGTTCGGCAAGGGGGCAGTCCTTCGGCATCAACAGCCCGAACACGTCTTTAAGGTGCAAATTCAAATAATCGTATTTTTCCTGCCGTATCGGTCCGAGCAGAAGTCCCATATCCGCAAGACCTTTGTCAAGCCGTCCAAGCACGGTGTCGGCGTCGCCGCTGTGGATATGGAGCTTTACGTTTGGGTGCTCGGAATTAAAATCGGCAAACAGCTTTGCAATCATATCCATAAACACGGTTTCCCCGCAGCCTATGGAAATATCTCCCCTCAGCACCTGGCGGTCGGAGCGAAAGGCGTTTTCCGTATTTTCCATAAGCTCAAGAATTTCCCCCGCGCGTTCGCGGAGAAAAACTCCCTCGTCCGTCAGCGCAAGCCTGCGGTTTCCTCTGATAAAAAGCTGTTTGCCGAGCTGTTTTTCCAAGTCCATTATTTGCTTTGACAGGGTAGACTGGCTGACATAAAGCGTTTCTGCCGCCTTTGTGAAACTTAATTCCCGCGCCACGGCGAGAAAATAGTGTAAAAGCCGCGTTTACACCATAATAAAATCCTCCCGTTAGTAATTATTTTGCAGAACGTTATATTTATTATACATCATTCTGATATTCCTGTCAACGATAATAATGTATTATCAATAACTATTTGTAATTTTGTCGGCAACGGTGTATAATAATATCAGCAAGTAATCTTTTCAGCATTTTGTTGATTTTCGGATTTTTCCGAATGATTGATAGATTGATTTAACTTAAGATTATTTAACTTAGGTTTAATAGTATAGACCGCCTTGGGGCGTGTGCTTGTTCCCGCCGAGGGGCAGGAACTTTGTGCGCCCTCGTCAGTTACTGCCGCAGGGCGGGTACCGGATTTTTTCGTTACTTCAAGAGTATTTTTAATAGACTTTTCAACATTTTCAACGTTTTCCGCATCAAGAGAATTTTCAGTTTTTTCACAAGAATTATCAAGCAGAATTTCTGCATTTTCGCAAGAATTTTTATTCGATTTCGCGGAAATTCTTTTGCAGATTTCCGTTCCCTTGTCGATGAGTTTTGCGAGAATTTCCATATTGTTTGTAATTCTGAAATACCGTTTTGCTTGCATTCCTTTGCACTTGCTTTCAATCAGACCGTTAGCTATAAGATTTCCAATAGCCGTTTTCTGCGCTTTTGCGCCGAATGTGGTACTCTCCTGCAAGTCGGTAACGGTTGAGAAAAACCAGCCGTCCCGCAGCATATTGTTTTCTAAATAGTACGTCTGCTTTGAAATCAGCGCGGAATAAATCAGCGTTTCGTTGATACCGATTGCGTGAGCGAGCATTCGGTGCGCCGAGATAGTGTTGTTTGGATTTAAAAGCTGAATTATCGGCGACAGATTGTATTGATTTTCGATGTTATTTGACATAATTTTTTCCTCCAGTAAAATAAAAAGGCGTTCCGACTTTCATCAGAACGCTTTGTGGTTTTTGACAAACAAAAAAATCCCCGACTACTTTTTCAGTAGTCGGGGATTAGTGCTTTCTGTTTGTT
>JAMPDU010000196.1 GCA_023665505.1 Ruminococcus sp. | reverse complement strand
GATTGATGTATCTTGTTGTAATTTTTCGAAAATTTTCGCAAAGTTTTCTATCTTTCAAGTGCCAATTATAGACCCAAATTAACCTCAATCCACGCAAATAAACCATTTAAAGCCATTGTGCAAATCAAAATTTCAAAATTGGTCAACAAACGGTCAATTTTTAAGTTACAGCAACCTGCGGCAAACGCAGA
This sequence comes from Ruminococcus sp., assembly GCA_023665505.1. Taxonomy (GTDB): domain Bacteria; phylum Bacillota; class Clostridia; order Oscillospirales; family Ruminococcaceae; genus RGIG8773. Next base: position 3,701 of record JAMPDU010000196.1, on the reverse strand, counting down.
CTGCTGTTTTTTGTTCTAACTTTCCTTAACTTTCGGCAAAATTGGAATAGCCTTAGTCACAGCCTCGCAGCAGTGCCTGTCGTTATTCCGCAGTGTATGAGCGTATATGCTCATCGTAACATCGGGACGGCTGTGCCCTGCCCTTTTAGCCGCGTCGGGGACGCTCACGCCTGCCTGCAACAGCAAGCTTATAGACGTGTGCCGGAACTGGTGCGGGTGTATTTTCGGCAGATTGTGCTTTTTAGTAAAGTTATCAAGCCACTCCCTGACTGTGCTGGGACTTAGATAATCCCCCGGTTTTTGCGGTGCGTAAAACACCGCCATTGTCGACATATCCCACTTGCTGCCGTACTCAAAAACCTTTTTTGTGTAGTACGCTCTGTACTCGCTCAGCATCTGCATAATGCTGTCGCAGACCTGTTCGCCGGCAACGGTTTTGCAGCCGTTTTCAACGTGTCTGCCGCCGCTGTCAGGCACAAAATGCTGACAAATATGTATGCGCTTTTACGGTTTCCGAAAATGTCTATATATAATTAATTCGGTATTTGCTGACCGCCCGAAACACTGTATAATCTTAACCAATAAGCATCTTCTCTCGAATAATCATTTATAGCCTTTTCAACAATTTCATAGCTGAATTCTGAAATCACAATATCAATGCCGGGAATCTTATACCCAAATTTCCCGACTTCATCTTCAAGCCATTTGATTGTACACACAGTTACGCAATATGACCTATTATCTTCTAATGTTACAAACACATCAATATTATCGTTAATAGAATTATCCCAACCGGTTGGAAATTCAATTTTTTTTACCTTCATTATTTTCCTCCAATTATGAATTTAAACATTCCTTTTGTTTACTATAGCATATTCCCATATATTTGTCAAGTCTCTGTAAAATCTCTCAAAATCACAAACGTATTCATAAAAATGAGTTCATACCATATTTATTTGTAACTAATTTTTATGCAAGTAAAATATTCATCTATATTATACCACACTTTGAACAAAAATGCAACCGATAATTCGTTGAATTTGGACTAATTCGCCTAAATTCTTCCAAAAATAATGTACAAAAATATGATATTCCACAGAATAAAATCTGTGGAATATCACTAATTTCATGACTGAAATTCAGCCACATAGTCATTATACGCATCGAGAACTATCTTTTCGAGATTTTTGCGCACATCTTGCGTAATAGGGTGAACGATGTCGCGGAAACCGTAAACCGTATCTCTACGGCTTGGCATACCTACGAAAAGTCTGTCGTAACCCTGTATTACTTTGACCTCGTGGATTGCGATGCAGTCATCGAGCGTTATTGACATAACCGCCCGTAAAGTGCCACCGTAAATTTTCTCATCGAAGATTTTCCTTATTTTAATATCTGTAACTTGCATTGTGATTAGCTCCTTTTTGTTTTAATTTGTATTTTCTTGACGAAATTTTTTGTAATATTTAAAAATGTGTGTTTTGAGGTGGCGGGATACCGCTTATGTAGATGTATTTATTGGTGATTGTAATAGTTTGCACAAAAACCATCTCCTGTTACAATAAATATAGTCGGTAAAGCCATAGCAAACCGGTTATGTCTTTACACGCACTCATACTTAAGTTATAATGGAAGCAGTGATTGGACTGACGTTCATCTCCTTGGGACTTATGCGCCCGTATTTAAGACCGTCATCCATGCTTTCATTATAGCGTTCGTTTTTGCAGGTTGAGCCAACCAATAAGTGCGCTCGAGTCACCCAACAGATAGAATAGGTAATGAGTAAAAGCGTGGTTTATCCGATTACAAATTCATATTGTTAGGAGAAATATTTATGAACGCAGTAGGCATTGACGTTTCCAAAGGCAAAAGCACCGTTGCGGTTTTACAGCCGTTCGGAGTAGTCGTGGCAGAACCCTTTGATGTGGCTCACACGGACAGCGGCCTTAAAAAGCTGGCAGACTTTATCAAAGCACTGTCCGGTGAAACCAAGGTTGTTATGGATGTACACCTTCTGAACTACGTTCAGAGGTAAATACTATGAACCGATAGCAAATGTACTCCATAATGCGGGTATATTTGTTGACCTAGTCAATGCAAAGTTGGTGCACGACTATGGCGGAAACTCATTGAGAAAAGTCAAAACCGACAAGAAGGACGCATTAAAACTTGCCTCTTACGCCCTTACCGGTTGGTGTGACTTACGTGAATACGTTCCCGAAGAGGATATTCGCAAAACATTGAAAATCCTTAATCGGCAATATATTCATTACAACAAGCAGCTCGTTATGCAGAAGAATAATTTAATTTCTCTGCTTGACAGCGTTTTTCCAAAAGCAAATACATTGTTTACCTCTCCTCAAAGAAAATCTGACGGTCACGAAAAATGGGTTGATTTTGTCGCTAAATTTCCTCATATTGATACGGTTGCAAAACTTTCCTTATCAGCCTTTAAAACCAAATATCAAAGCTGGTGCAGGAAAAATAATTACAATTACAGCGATGTCAAAGCCGAAGAAATCCACAAGTACGCTAAAACACAAGTCAGCACTTTGCCTGCAAGCGACAGCGTTAAGCTAATGGTCGCAGAAGCAGTAACGCAGCTTAATTCTCTGCTTGAAACCCTTGCGGCAATCAGAAATGAAATGGATAGCCTTTCATCGCAGCTTCCCGAGTACAATACCGTTATGGAAATGTACGGTGTGGGTACTGTTCTCGGCTCGCAGCTTATGGCTGACATCGGCGATACAAGACGTTTTCACAGCCACAGAGCAATTACCGCTTATGCCGGTCTTGACGCTCCCCCGTATCAATCGGGAATGCTTGATGTTAAATCAAGAAGTATTTCCAAACGCGGCTCTTCCTCTTTGCGGAAAACCTTGTTTCAGATTGTCAGCGTTATTCTTCAGAACCAACCCGAAGATAATCCTGTCTATCAATTTCTTGACAAAAAACGTGCCGAGGGTAAGCCGTATAAGGTCTATATGATGGCTGCCGCAAACAAGTTCCTGCGGATTTATTACGCCCGTGTAAACGAGGCTTTGAGTAAATCAAATTAATTTTTTTGAAATATTTGTATTTTACTTAACAATTTAGACTGCTTATCGCGGTCTTTTCGGCGTGCTTGTTTTTACATTTGTTAATTATTTGTGAATTATCCTTTTTAGGGGTTGACTTTTATTTGCAGGTCTTTGAAAATTTTCTCATAATGAATGCCATCAAGTTTCATTTTATTTTCAAGCCACCCGACATCTCTGCGAATTTCACAAAATAACGATAAAAAACCGGATTTATATGCAATATGAAAAAGCTTTTGAACGTATAAGGCGGCAATATTGTATAACCGCACGTAATCTTCAGCGGATTTTTCGCGTAAAGCTTTGCAAATAAGCCAATTAATCGACAGGTGGATATTGGCAAATTTTATTGGAATATTAATGCTCCTTTCCTTTTCAACATCAGGGACAGTTTTAATGTCAGCAAGTTTTTTCAGACGTGCAGAATTGGCACTGATAATTTCATACATTTTATCAAACTGCTCATTGTTTGCATAAAAATCTCTAATTGATGAGCGGACAAACCTCGTCAGATGATATAAACTTGTGCAGGTCGAAATATCGTCAAGGTCACAGTTATCGGCAAGCTCAATTATCGCTGTATAGGCGCTTTCAACAATTTCTTTATGTAACATAGTGTCACTC
>JAMPDU010000195.1 GCA_023665505.1 Ruminococcus sp. | reverse complement strand
CCGTTTTCAGGGGCGCTGCCCCTGACCCCGCAAGGGCTCTGCCCCTTGACCCCGCCAGCGCGGGGCTGCGCTGGACCAGCCGCTTGCCTAAAGGGCGTTTGGTTAGGTGCTGTAAACTATGTGCTGTTAAACCGCCGTGAAAAAAGTGCGGAAACGTACGCCGAATTATTGTTTGCTAAAAAAATTATAATGGAAGTGATTTTTATGGACGACAACAAAATTATCATCACAAACGTGTACAAATTTTACGGGAGAAAGCAGGCTTTGAAAAACATAAACCTGACCATTGAACAGGGTATGTTCGGGCTGCTGGGACGGAACGGCGCGGGGAAAACCACACTTATGAAAACCCTCGCCGCCCTCCACAACAAGCAAAAGGGAAAAATTACCGTTTGCGGCGTGCCTATCGAGAACGCCAAGGAAATCCGCGCGATTACGGGCTATCTGCCTCAGGATTTTTCCATGTACCCCTCTATGACGGTGGCGGAAAGTCTGGACTATCTGGGCGTGCTGTCGGGTATGGACGGGGCGCTGCGGAAAAAGCGCATTGATACTCTTATCGGGCGGGTAAATCTTGCCGAGCAGAGAAACAAGAAAGTCAAGGCTCTTTCGGGGGGAATGAAACGCCGTTTGGGCATTGCGCAGGCGTTGCTCCACGACCCAAAGGTGCTTATCGTGGACGAACCCACGGCGGGGCTTGACCCCGAGGAGCGCATTCGTTTCCGCAACCTGCTCTGCGAGGTCGCCGAGGACAGAACCGTCATTCTTTCCACCCACATCGTTGGGGACATTGAGGCTACCTGCGAGGACATAGCCATTATGAACGGCGGCGAGATTTTGTGGAAAGGCACGGTTTCCGCGCTTATCACCGAGGCGGAGGGAAAGGTGTACATCTGCCACGTGCAGAAAAAATTCCTGCCGCAGGTCAAAAAGGATTATATTGTCACGGGAATGCTGGTGCAGGGCGAGTACGTAACTGTACGTATAGTTGCCGACAGCACCCCCGACGTGAGCGGTATTGTTCTTGCCGAGCCTAACGTTGAGGACGCGTATATGTACTGCCTTTACAGCAAGGGCGAAGTTGAGGATTTGGGAGGTGAGGAGGAATGAGCCTGTTTTTGAAGGAGTGCAAAAAAATAATTTTTTCGCTGACGTTTTTGCTGTACGTTTTTGTGATTATCGCGTTTTACGCGACCCAGTTCGCAAGCGACAGAGAGGCTATTCCAAAGCCGTTTAAGGGGGCGGAAAGCTACGGGACGGTGGCTAAGGAAGTCCCGGAAATACTTATGCCGAGGGCGATTGAGGGGCTTGTGAGCGAGTATTTGTCGGGGAGCTTTACGGCGTACCCAATTGGGTTCTACAAAAACGTCAAGCTGAATGAGAAAAAGCGTGCGGAAATGTGCGAGGTAATTTATGAATTGTCGGGAATTACCAAGGAAGAGCTTGACAATTTTGAGTATGACGAGGGCGGCTTTGAGGAGGTTTACGACGAGAACGGCGAACCGATGATGATTATGAAAGAGCCTGTTATTCCCGAGGTGAATATCCCCGAGAGCCTGACTTATGAGCGGTTTAGGGAGCTTATGCGGCGGGCGGACGAAATTATCGGCGGCGGCTCGGATTTCTGCGACGAGTATCTTATCGGGAATTTTTCCCGCGTACCCCAAACCTATGAGGACGCGCTGGCGGAGTACGAATATCTGATTAACGAGGAGAAGATTACTCCCGCTTACGCGCGGCTTTTCTGCGATTACGCCTGCATTGACCTTGCCATTATGCCCGTGTTCGTGGCGGCGGCTTTGGCGGCTAAGGACAAAAAGTCCCGAATGGAGCAGCTTGTGTACTCGCGGAAAATTTCCTCGGTACGGCTGATATTGACGAGGTACGCCGCGCTGATTTGCACAATGGCTGTACCCGTGATACTGACGGCAATTCACGCGTACGTCGGGGTTTGCGGGATTTATGAGGGGTACGACGTTGACGGGCTTGCCTTTGTGAAGTACCCGCTGATGTGGCTTACGCCAAATCTTCTTTTGGCGGCGGCTATGGGAATGCTGCTCACCGAGCTTTTCTCCCCGATAATTGCCATTTTCGTGCAGGGGGCTTGGTGGTTCGGCGGGATTTTCGCCTCAACGGGGGGACTTACGGGGAATATCACGAGCTTTGTGCTTGTGCCGAGGCATAATAATCTTTTTAAGGCGGACTTGTTTGCGGCGACTTACAGGCAGTTTGTGTTTAACAGAACGTTCTACACGGCGTTGTCAATCGTGCTGATTATACTTACGGTAATAGTTTATGAAGTGAAAAGGAGGGGCGGTCTGAATGTCGGGAATTTTAAAAATCACGGCGGTAAATCTGCGGCATAATTTTCCGCTGCATTTGGGAATTGCCGTTGCCGTGGCGGTTTTCACGCCGTTAATTTTCAGTATATCCGCGCTGGATTTTGCGACGGCGGCGCGTCCGTTGGAAATGCTGCTTTGCATGGCGGGGGCGGCTTTGCTTACTCCCGTGTTCCTGCCGGAGCAGGACGAGGGGGTGCGGGACGTGATACGTTCCAAAAAAACCGACTATCTGGCGGTGTGCTTTATTCGGGTTTTGTACTCGGTAATCGCGCTGGCGGCGGTGGTTGGGGCGTTCACGCTGGTGATGAGGTTTTGCGAGTGTGAGGTTACGGCTGTGCATTTCGGGGCGGGGTTTGCCTCGGGGTTTTTCCTGGGGGCGGTGGGACTTTGTTTCGCTAAATTCGGGGGAAGTCCCACCATTGGGTATATGGCGGCGATGATTTACTACGCGGCGAATTACGGGGTGAAAGACAAGCTTGGGGATTTTTTCCTGTTCACCGTCAGCGGCGGGGAGAGGAGCGTTAATTTTACCCTGCTTATCGGCGGGGCGGTTATTATCCTCGGGACGTTTGCGGTTTCCAAAATTATTGAAAAAATAAAATAGTGTTGCTTTTTTGGGGGGATTGTGGTATTATATTTGTAGGGGCGGGGTCTCCCCGCCCGCCGTTTACGCGTCAACGGGACGGGAAACCCGTCCCCTACAGATAGGGAGATGATTGGTATGGGTACAACGAACGCTGATATTATTGAGGCTTTGAAAGAGGTTGAGGAAATGGAACGCTGTCCCGAAAAATACAAGGGGTACACGGATATTGACGAAATGATGAGGGAGCTGCTGACAGAAGAGGTTATTGACGATGTGAGAAACGGGCGTAATTTAAGCCGTGATTTTGCGACTGTAAGCGAGTTAATGGCTGATTTGAATTCCGATGATTGAAAATGCGTTTGTAGGGGCGGGGTCTCCCCACCCGCCGTTTACACGTCAACGGGACGGGAAACCCGTCCCCTACAGATAGGGAGATGATTGGTATGGATACGGAAAAGGATATGAAAGAAATTCTTAAAGAAATCATTAATTGTATGCTTGATATTCTTGATGAGGAAAGGCTTGAAAAGGTTAGGGAATTTACCCGCGGTCTTTTGAAACCAAACAAGGAAACTTTGGAGGCTTTTGCGGAGGCGGAGGAAATGAAACGTCACCCGGAAAGGTACAAAAGATACAGCAGCGTTGAGGAGCTGTTCGCCGATTTGGAATCGGACGGCGAGGAATAGACAATTGCTCCGATAAAAAATTTGCGCCCTGCCGTGGATTTACGGCAGGGCGGTTATTTTTTACGGAAATGTAAAAAAATATGAAAAGTTATTGAAATAAATTCCCGTATGTGCTATAATAAAATAAGTGTAATTTTACGGAGAAAGCGAGGAATTGGCGTGAAAGCGGAGCTTTTAAGAAAATCTCATGAAAAAACCACTCGGTTTCTTGCGAACGCGCTTATTGCCTGCGCCGCTTTTTTTATTTTGGCTGCGGTTCTCAACGGACTGGGGATTTTTATTCTCGACAGGTTAAATTTACCGCGGTTACCCTTGTGTGCGGGGTTATTCTCTGCGTGCCGA
>JAMPDU010000194.1 GCA_023665505.1 Ruminococcus sp. | reverse complement strand
CCGCGGGGGCGCTGCCCCTCGACCCTGCCAGCGCGGGGCTGCGCTGGACCAGCCGTATGCCTAAAGGGCATTTGGTTAGGTGCTGTAAACTATGGGTTATTAAACCGCCGTTTGTGTACGCCAAATATAATTTTAAAAAAGGAGAATTTTTTATGCAAACCGTATCCTCAAAAATAAACCTGCTGCGCCGCGAAATGGAAAAGGAAAATATCGCTCTCTATATCGTCCCTACCTCGGACTTCCATGACAGCGAATATGTCAGCCCCCACTTCGCCGCGCGGAAATTCCTCAGCGGCTTTACAGGCTCGGCAGGTACGCTCGTTACGTCCCGCTCCGAAACCGCTCTCTTCACCGACGGACGGTACTTCATTCAAGCCGAAAAGGAATTGGCGGGCAGCGGCATTACTCTCATGAAAATCGGCGAGGAGGGCGTTCCCACCGTTTCGGAGTACATCGGGAAAATCCTTGCGGACAGCGAAAATATCGGCTTTGACGGCAGGGTTATAACCGCCCGCTCGGCGGAAAAGTACGCCGAAATTGCAGAGAAAAAAGGCGGCAAGGTTATTGACAAATTCGACCTCGCGGGCAGAATTTGGACTGACCGCCCCCCTCTCGGGCATACCGAAATTTATCTGCTTGACGAAAAATTCAGCGGGAAAAGCTGTACCGAAAAGCTGGGGGAAGTCCGTAAAAAAATGAAAGAAAAAAACGCCGAGGTACACATTATGACGGCGCTCGACGACATCTCCTGGCTGTTTAACATTCGCGCCGACGACGTGGAATGCTGCCCCGTGGCGCTGTCCTACGCGGCGGTTACCGAGACGGAGGCTCTGCTTTTCGCGGAGGAAAACGCCTGCACCAACCAAGTTAAGGCGTACCTTAAAAAAAGCGGCGCGGAAATTCTCCCCTATGACGGCGTGTACGGGTACGCCGAAAAATTGGCTGGAAAGCGGGTACTCATCGACAAGCGGCGGGTGAATTACAGAATTTTTTCGCTGCTGAAAAATTGCGAAATTGCGGACAGTCCAAACCCCGCCGCGCTTTTAAAGGCGGTGAAAAATCCCACCGAAATCGAGAATATCAGGCAAGCCCACATTATGGACGGCGTTGCGGTGACGAGGTTTATGTTTTGGCTGAAAAAAAATATCGGCAGGACGGAAATCACGGAATTTTCCGCCGCCGAAAAAATTGATAATCTTCGCCGCGAGGTGGGCGGGGAGAATTTTATCGCCCCCAGCTTTGAGACGATTTCGGCGTACGGCGAGAACGCGGCGATGATGCACTACTCCGCAAAGCCCGACGGCTGCGCGGTTCTGCGCCCCGAGGGCATGCTCCTCGTCGACAGCGGCGGGCATTATTTTCAGGGCACTACCGACATTACCCGCACTTTCGCTTTGGGGGGACTTACCGAGGAAATGCGTACTCACTTTACGCTGACTTTGCGGGCGATGCTGAAACTTGCGGCGGCGAAATTTCCCGAGGGGTGTAAAGGGGAGAACCTTGACGTCCTCGCCCGAGGCGTAATGTGGGAACAGGGTCTTGATTACCGCTGCGGCACGGGGCACGGGGTTGGCTACCTTTTGAGCGTGCACGAGTCCCCCAACGCTTTTCGGTGGAAACTTGCGGACGACCGCCCGCAAACGGCGGTTTTGGCGGAGGGTATGATTACCACGGACGAGCCGGGGGTTTACGCCGAGGGCAGCCACGGGGTGCGGATTGAAAACGAGCTGCTGTGCGTGAAGTCGGAAAAGACGGAGTACGGGCAGTTTTTGGAGTTTGAGACGGTGACCTACGCGCCAATTGACCTTGACTGCGTGGACGTTTCGCAGCTGGACGAGGGGGACAGGGCGCGGCTGAACGCGTACCACAAAACGGTTTTCGAGAAGTTGTCCCCTTATTTTGAGGGGGATGAACTGGATTTTTTGAGGGAATATACGAGAAGTATTTAAATTTATTCGGCGGTGATTTTGTTGGAATTGACAAAATTGCCGCCGAATTTTTGTGTGTATTTGCCTATTGGAATTTTTTATACGCTATACTATAATAAATGTATAAAGAAATTACAGCAATCTTACAAATAATAATTCCGTCTGTAGGGGCGGGGTTTCCCCGCCCGCGGGACGGGAGACCCGTCCCCTACAGAATTTGTAGGTAACCGTAAAATCAACCGTATATTGTGTGACATAACAAAATATAAATATTAAAATTTCGGAGGGATTTACCATGAAAAAAGTAAAAATTACGGTACTCCAAAAAACCTTTAACGAACCCCTCGCCGCCGAGTACGGCGCGGAGGGGCTGGGAAAATGTCCCATGCTGAAAGAGGGGCAGGTTTTTTACGCCGACTACGCCAAACCCGAGGGTTTCTGCGACGAGGCTTGGAAAGCGGTTTATCAGTACGTTTTCGCCCTCGCTCACGGCGCGGGGGACGGTCTTTTTTACTACGGCGACTGGATAAAAACCCCCGGTACGGCGATTTGCTGCTGCAACGACGGCTTGCGCCCCGTTATCTTTAAGCTGGAAACCACCAACCGAGAGGCTGTTATCGATTACGAACCCATTAAAGAATAAGGAGAACTGTTATGGAAAAAATTAGATTTTACAACGGAAATATACTCTCCGTAAAGGATATGACAATCTTTTCCGGGGAGCTGCACACCGAGGGCGAAAAAATTACATACGTCGGAAACAACCCGCCGAAAGGCGAATTTACCCGGGAAATAAACCTCTGCGGCAACCTGCTCATGCCCTCGTTTAAAAACGCCCACACCCACTCGGCGATGACTTTCCTGCGCTCTTACGCGGACGATATGTCCCTGAACGACTGGCTTTTCAAGCAGGTTTTCCCCATGGAGGACAAGCTCACCCCCGAGGACGTTTACGAGCTTACTAAGCTTGCCGCTCTCGAGTATTTTTCGGGAGGGACTACCGCTTGCTTTGACATGTACTTCCACCCCGACTATGTGGAAAAAGCCGCGCTGGACACGGGTCTGCGGCTTGTGCTCTGCGGGGCGGTTTCCGGCGGCGACAATCAGGCGGACTTCGATTCCGCGTTAAGCCGTCTGGAGGACTATTTAACGCGGTTTAACGGGAAAAATTCCCTTGTTTCGTTTAAAATGGGATTTCACGCGGAGTATACAACGCATATTTCTATACTGAAAGCAATTGCCGAGCTTGCCAAAAAGCACAAGCAGCCGCTGTACACCCACAACAGCGAGACGGCGAACGAGGTGCAGGGCTGTATCGAGCGGCACGGGAAAACCCCCACCGCCCTGTTTGAGGAGCTTGGTATGTTTGAGTACGGCGGAGGCGGTTTCCACTGCGTGCATATGACCGAGGAGGATTTGGAGATTTTCAAGCGGCGGGGGCTGTGGGCGGTTACGAACCCTTGCTCCAACAGCAAGCTTGCAAGCGGTATCGCGCCGTTATACAAAATGTATAAAATGGGCATAAACCTTGCCATCGGTACGGACGGTCCGGCAAGCAACAACGCGTTAAGTATGTTCCGGGAGATGTACCTCGCCTCGGTGCTGCAAAAGATACGGGAAGAGGACGCGGCGGCAATGCCCGCGGACGCGGTGCTGAAAATGGCGGTGAACGGCAGCGCGCTGGCAATGGGTCTTACGGACTGCGACAGCCTTGACGAGGGCAAAAAGGCGGATTTGGCGGTGCTCGACCTTAACAAGCCCAATATGCAGCCGCTTAACAATACCGTTAAGAATATCGTTTTTGCCGGGTCGGACAGCAACGTGAAGATGACGGTTTCAAACGGGGTTATCGTTTATGAGGACGGGGAGTTCCCGACACTTGACAGGGAGAGGATTTTTGCTAAGGCGAATGAGATTATCGGGGAAAAGAAAAAGTAAGTTTAATTAATAATTTTTTGTAATTGGCGGTTTAACATCTAAATTTCTATAGTACCTAACCAAACGCCCTTTAGGCAAACGGCTGGTCCAGCGCAGCCTCGCGCTGGCGGGGTCGAGGGGCTGCGCCCTCGCGGGGTCAAGGGGCAGAGCCCTTGCG
>JAMPDU010000193.1 GCA_023665505.1 Ruminococcus sp. | reverse complement strand
TGTAGGTCCGCAGGTTGCCGATGTGGGCAAAGTGGTACACCGTGGGTCCGCAGGTGTACATCGAGACTTTGTTTTCAAAGCGGGGGGTGAAGTCGTCTTTTTTTCTTGTTAGGGTGTTGTAGAGTTTCATACTGTTCCTCCATTTTCTTTAAATCCGTTATATGTTGAAAAGCCCAGCATATAAACCGCCATTGCGGCTGCAAGCTCCTTGTCCTCGATACTGCTTTTCCCGGCAAGCTCTTTAAGCCCGTCTATAACGGTATCTTTCGGCGAGACGGTTTCCGTGCCGTTCACAACGCTTTCGATAACGGCGGGCAGTTTCATGCAAAGTTTGTAAAAGGCGTCCGCCTCGCCCGTGATTATTTCGTAAAATTTATCAATGCTTACGCGGCGTATAAGTTTGTGACCGACTTTCTGACCGTCGACGGTGGTTTCCCATTTTATATTTTGGGAACGTTTGGCAATCGCCTCAACAAGAAAGCAGGCGCAGTCGTCGTCTTTGAGCAGCTGGTTCTGCATTTTTATAAAGGTCTTTCCCGCCGAGGCGGAATTCATTGTATTGTGCTTGTTTTTAAGCTCCGCGTACAGGGTATGGACGGTACTTCCGTCGGGCAGGGCAATTCCCCCGCCGTTTCTGAAAATAACGTCCCAGCCGCCCTCCTGCCCGTTTTCGGGGACGGTGCAGCCGTTAAAATAGGAAAAAATTCTTTGGTGAAAATATCCTATATCGTTGTTGTTGGACTTGTCCCTCTGCCTGAATATTTCGTTTGAAACCGCCGTTTCCCATGAGGTCTGATATACCGACTTGTCAAATATCAGCTTTATGGGGTCGATGATATTTTTGTTGAATTTTTTCAAGTCAAAGGGTTCAAGCTTATCGCCGTATTTTTCTATGGTAAGCTTTACGTGCTCGGTAAATTCCCGTTCGCTTATAAACGGTATATCCCAGTTCATAGCTGTTCAAGCCCCTTTCTTATGCTGTCCGCGATTTCATACGCAAGATTTACGGGAACGGCGTTGCCGACCTGCTTGTACTGCTGTCCCACGCTGCCGCAGAATTTCCATTCGTCGGGAAAGCTCTGACACCTTGCGTTTTCCCTCACCGTAAACGGGCGCGGCTCGGTGGGGTGACACCTGTCCGTCTGTTTCTGACTTGGCGACGTAAGCACGGTAAGAGACGGCTCGTCAAGGCTCATTCGCCTTAGTATGCCCGTTCTGCCGCCGCCCATATTCCAGCAGCTTTTCATATATTCCTTTGCGATATTTTCGGGAATATCCCGCCAGTACCCTCCCGGCGGAACAAGCGCAAAAATTTCCTCCTTGCGCTTTGAATATCTTACTCCGCAGCTTTGGGGGCAGCCGGGGAGAACGTCCCTGAGAACAGGCTTGTATGTATGGGGTTTCGGGAATTCAAACTTTATTCTGTCCGACAAATCGGATCGTATGCCCACGGTGATAAGCCTTTCCCTTTTTTGCGGCACGCCGTAGTCCCAAGCGTTCAGAACGCTTTTTTCAATAACATAGCCCTCTTTGGAAAAAATATCGAGAATTGTTTTGTAAGTCTTTCCGCCGTCGTGGGTAAGCAGACCTTTTACATTTTCAAACAAAAACATTTTCGGGCGGAGCTTTTTCAAAAACAGCGCATAGTGGTAAAAAAGCGTACCCCGCGCGTCCTCAAGACCGAGACGTTTGCCCGCGTATGAAAATGACTGGCAGGGCGCGCCCCCGGAAAGCAGGTCAAGAACGCCGCTTTCAATGCCGAAATATTCCTCCAAATCAAGGCAGGATATTTCGGCAATATCCTCGTTTATAACGCGCCAAGCGGGGCGGTTTGCTTTCAGGGAATCGGCGGCTGCGCCGTCTATCTCGACTAAGCCTATCGTGTCAAAACCCGCTCTTTCGAGACCCAGCGCCAACCCGCCCGCCCCCGCGAACAGTTCAATTGATTTAAACATTTTAAGCTCCTGTACTATTTTTTATTATTCAGCTTTTTGCCGATTTCGGCGATTTCCATTTCCTTGATTTTCTTTTCAAGCTTTTCAATGCGCATAAGGTGCTTGCAAAGCTCCTGAGAAACGGGGTCGGGGATATGTATCTGGTCCATGTCGCAGCTTGAGACTTTTTTGCCGTTTTTGCGGACTATCCTTGCGGGTACGCCAACGGCGGTGCAGTTTGGCGGGACTTCCTCCAGCACCACGGCGTTGGCGGCGATTTTAACGTTGTCCCCCACTTTAAACGGTCCGAGAACCCGCGCCCCCGCCCCAACCATAACGTTGTTGCCGAGGGTGGGGTGGCGTTTGCCTTTTTCCTTGCCCGTGCCGCCCAGGGTCACGCCTTGGTAGACGAGGCAGTTGTCCCCGATTTCGGTTGTCTCGCCGATAACAACCCCCGAGCCGTGGTCGATAAAGAAACCCTTGCCGATTTTCGCGCCGGGGTGGATTTCAATGCCCGTCAGCAGCCTTGCTATTTGGGAAATGCACCTTGCAACGGTGTACAGCCTAAGCCCGTAAAACCAGTGGGCAACGCGGTACATCAGCACGGCGTGCAGTCCCGAATATGTCAGCAGAATTTCAAGGGTACTTCTTGCGGCGGGGTCGCGGCGTTTTACCGACTCGATGTCGGATTTTATATGTTCAAGCATGGTAAAGTCACCTTTCAAAATGAAATAAAGACAAGCGGCGAACGCTTGCCTTTATCAGTATAACACATTTCGGAAACAATTTCAAGAGAAATTTGGCGATTGAGGAAAAAATTAAAGCTGCACTTCCCCCGCCCCTACCTCTGCTCGTTAAAATAGTTGGTAAGCCTGTTCTGAATAATCTCGCAAACCTCGGCGGCGGACTTGCCTCCGCTGTAAAACGACTCCGTTTCCTCCGACAGTATGGGGAAAATAACCCCTCCCGACGGGGAGCTTGCCCCGTTTACGGAATATATCTGCTCCATTATCTCGTCCCGGTTCTCTTCCCTCGCCTCGTCGTTGTTGATTTGGAAACTGTCTGTCTCCATTGATTTCTCCCGCAGACGTTCCAAAGCAGCCTTGTTCACGGGCAGGCAGTACCCGCCCCTTACGCCGTTCGTTTCGGAAAAGTACGCCTCGTACGAAGTGCAGTACTTGATAAACTCAAACGCGCCCTCTTTCCGCTTTGAACCCGAAAATACCGAAAACGACGCGGCGGGAACCACTATATGATAATTCTCCGTCTCCGAGGGGAAACCCACAAATTTAACCTCCTCCCCCGCCTCGCTTTCCAAATAATCAAGCTGTGCAAAGCCCGAAAAGCCGCATGTCAGCAAAAGCAAATCGCCGTCCTTGAACATATCGGTCAGCTGCTCGCTTGTTTCGCATTCCTCCATAATTTTAACGGATTTTTTTGTAAATTCCAAAAATTCCTCAAACCTGCCGTCGTTAAAGCTGCACGTTCCCGCAGCCGAGTCTATATAATTCGCCGAAATGTACGGACCGATAGTATAGTAAGACCGCATGGTAAGGTCGAAAGGTATTTTGCAGCCGTTTTTCTCCGAGACTTCAACTATGTGCTCAAAGGTTGTGCCCGTATCCTCGCCCCACACCGACTTTTTCACCACAGCCGAGCTTACCGAAAAATCAAAGGGCATTTGGTACAGTTTCCCGTCCGTCTCCAGCGCCTTGAGGACAGGCTCTATGTAATCGTCCCGGGAAATCTCTTCGTCGCCGTCGATAAACTCGTACATATCGCACAGCATGCCCTTGCCGAACATTGGGGACGCGTCTATCCAGTCCCCGAGGCAAATAAGGTCGGGATAATTCCCCGCGGTTAGCTCCGTCAAAAGTCTGACGTCGCTTTCGTAAAGCCGTTCCTCGATGACGTAATTCTCGCTTACGCTGTTAAAACCCGCAATAAGGCGTTTCGCGGTTTCGCTGCGGAAATACATCTGCTCGTCCGGGCAGAGGGCGAGGGTAAGCACAATTCTCCCCCTTTCGTCCACGGGGATTTCCTCCTCTTTCCCGCACGCCGTCAGGGTAAGGGTACAGAGTACAGCCGTCAGAAAAGCCAATATTATTTTCATAAAAAATCACCTCGTTAAAAATAATTTTATACTAGGGTGTGTTGACACTATCCGAAATGCTCGGATTGCAGGCAGATTTTTCGTATTTCAAGG
>JAMPDU010000192.1 GCA_023665505.1 Ruminococcus sp. | reverse complement strand
TGGCGGTTACAAAGATTAAGCCTATTAAAAGCACTCTAAGCAAAGCCCTTGACTATATCGAAAACCCGGACAAGACGGACGGGAAAATGCTCATATCCTCTTTCGGGTGCAGCTATGAAACGGCAGATATTGAGTTTGGCTATACCCTCTCGCAAGCACTCCAAAAAGGGAACAATTTAGCCTTTCACCTGATACAGTCCTTTGAGCCGGGGGAAGTGGATTATCAGAAAGCCCATGAGATTGGGCGGCAGCTTGCCGACATGGTGACAAAGGGGCAGCATGAGTATGTTTTGACGACGCACATTGACAAGGGGCATATCCATAACCACATTATTTTCTGCGCGGTGAATTTCGTAGACCACCATAAATACAATTCCAACAAAAGGAGCTATTACGGCATACGGAACATGAGCGACAAGCTGTGCCGGGAAAATGGCTTGTCCGTTGTTGTTCCCGGCAAGGGAAGCAAAGGAAAGAGCTATGCGGAATATCAAGCGGAAAAGACGGGTACCAGTTGGAAAGGGAAATTGAAGATTGCCGTTGACGCGCTTATCCCCCAAGTTTCCAGTTTTGAGGAATTGTTACAACGGTTGCAGGTGGCGGGCTATGAGATAAAGCCGGGGAAATATGTGTCATGCCGCGCACCGGGGCAGGAACGCTTCACCCGCCTAAAAACCCTCGGCGCAGACTATACAGAGGAAGCCATAAGGGAACGGATAGCGGGCAGGCGCACGAAAGCGGTAAAAGCTCCCAAGCAGCAGCGCGGCGGCGTCAGTCTGCTAATCGACATTGAGAACAGTATCAAGGCGGCGCAGAGCAGGGGCTATGAACAATGGGCGAAAATCCACAATCTGAAACAGGCGGCAAAGACCATGAATTTCTTGACGGAACATAAGATTGAACAGTACGCGGATTTAGTCAGCCGGATTGCGGAAGTGGCAGAGGAAAGCGGACAGGCAGCGGACAGCCTAAGGGCAGTTGAAAAACGCCTTGCGGACATAGCGGTGCTTATCAAGAATGTTTCCACCTACCAAAAGACAAAGCCCGCCTATGGAGCGTACAAAAACGTCCGGAACAAAGAGAAGTACAAAGCGGAACATGAACAGGCGGTTATCCTCCATGAAGCCGCCGCAAGGTCGCTGAAAGCGGCGGGCATTGCGAAGCTCCCCAACCTTGCCACGCTGCAAGCGGAGTATGAAGCCCTCCAAGCGCAGAAAGAAGCCCTTTACGCCGACTATGGGAAGCTGAAAAAGAAAGTTCGGGAATACGACATTATCAAGCAGAACATTGACAGCATTTTGCAGGCAGGAAAGCAGCCGGAACGGGAAAAGGAAACGGAGCGCGGATAGGGATAGAAAAATCCCCGCCGCTGTGCTATGATAAGGCTATCAAATTGCAGACAGGAGCGTTGACATGGAAAACCAGAAAATGCCGGAATATGAAACCATACGCGCCGCCGTAGCCGGGGAGAAATGGGCGGTGGAGAAAGTCGTGGAGTGTTACAAGGACGAAATAGACAGGCTATCGACGGTAGAGGTCAGACAGCCGGACGGAAGCACGAAACAGGAAATCAACGAAGATATGCGCCAGTCTATCACAAAGAAGCTGATAGAAGCAATCCCGCAGTTCCCGCTTGAAGAAATGGAAAAAGGGGATTGCTGATAGGCAAAAAAAGAACAGGGCGCGGAAAGCCAGTACATGACTTCCGCGCCCTGTCTTTTTGTGGGTGCTGTTCTGGTAAATGTTACGCAGTAGGACGGCATTTTCGGGGGGAAAGGTATAAAATATTGTCTGTCTGATTTTTGCGCCCGGAAAGCCTTGTAAATCAAGGGATTTTCCGCGCCTACTGCGTAACAGGGGTGCGCTTTTTCCTCATGCGCTCGGCGGCCTGTCTGCGGGTGATACGTTTCCGGCAGTCCGGGCAGTATTTGACGCTGTTAGAGGTTGACGCAAAGAACGCGCCGCACGCGGTACACTTCTTCCTGTCCCCGGTCTGGTAAAGCTCCGCATAGAGCAGCTTGTCAGCGGGAAGCACCGCAATCCGGAACCACTTGCAGAGAAGCGAATAGGAAATGAGCTGCGGGCATACGCACTCGTCCCCGTCGTCCAGTAAGATACAGTTGCCGTTGTCGCAGTTGCAGCACGTCCGGCGTACAAGTGCATTTACCTTTCTGCTCTGGGGCGGCGTCAGCCGCTTCATGTCGCTCATACTTCATCAGCGGCATAAATGGGAAGCACCGCAAATTCCGCTTCGGTCATGGCTTCCACTTTGGCAAGGGTACGGGCGGCAAAGTCCCGCATTTCCCCGTCCATAAAGGGCAGCGCGGCGTTCATGGCGACGATAAGCCCCTGTCGGCTCCCGGTCTTGTAAATGCTCAAAAGGTTTGTTTCTTCAACAGTCAGTTTCATCATGTTCACACCTCCAAATCGTGATTTTTTGTTTTTGCCGCCGCCTTTTTCGGGGCGGTCTTTGCTTTGTCTGCTTTTAGCTGCGCCCGGACAGAGGGGCGGGGCTTTTTTATCTCCCTGTCCCGGTTCTCCCCCTTGTCAATCAGCGCATACGTCCCATGTCTGCCCTCGATTTTGGAAAAGGAAAGGTTCTTGTAGGGCAGCATGGAGAAAAGGCGGTCAATGTCCTTTGTGGCTGCAAGCTGCATGAACGCCGGGGAAAGCTCTACCATGAAATGTGTCTTGTTCGGGCTGTTCGGCGTGTCATGCCGTTTCATTTCCCGTACAATGTGCCGCGCTTCTGTTTCAATCAGCCCGTCGCGCAATGCGGCGATATGTGCCTTAAAATCCCCCGGCGCAAGTTCCTCCCGGCTGCGGTGTTCCTCCTGCAAGAGCCATTGCAGCGCGTCCGGGTCGTTGGGTACGGCTTCAAAGCGTTCAAACTTCCCAAGCTGCGTGTCCGGGCTTCCGTTGAAATACTGTCCGGCGGGTATCATCTGTTCCCCATGCTCATAAATCAGCTTGACCGTATCGGCGGGCAGCTCCTTTTCCTTGACGCGCTCATAATGGCGGGAATAGTCAAGCTCATAAAGGTTGCCTTTGATTTTCCCGCGTTCTTTTCCCGTCAGCTCGATTGCGTAGGCAAGGATACGGTCGCTTGTCTGCTCCATGTAGAAACGCCAAGTATTGTGGGGCGCGGTGTCCTTTAGGAAAACGTCACGCTCCCTAAAGCAATGTGTCCCGGACGGGCGGCAGAACCACAAGAGGGTCTTATCCGTCTTGTCCGCGCTTGCCGCTGCCTTTGCGATAATCTCTTTGTCAATGTCAAAATCGCTCTGGTAAAATCCTGTGTTCTGCTTCAATATCGCATTGAGGGAAGCAAGCACGTCCACGTTTTCAAATTTATTCTGTTTCGGCATGAGTCAGCTCCTTTCCAAATCCTGCGATTTCTGCTTTGCGTTTTTCTTCTGCGCCTTTTCCTTGTCGGCTCTAAGCTGCGCCCGGATAGAGGGCTTCTTTTCCGGCTTAGCTTCCTTGCCGCGCTCTTTGTCGGCTTTGACTGCGTTAGCCAGGTCAACAAGTGAGATTGTTTCCCCCGCCTTTACCTTTGCTTCCAGTTCGTCAACGGTAGGGGTGTTGTTGATGATACCGTCAAAATTGTTGTCGTTCTGCTCGATAGCGTCCTCGACGTGCTTTAGCGGGTTCGCTTTCTCCGGCGGCTCTGCGGCGACGGCAAACGCCCGCGTCCCGTTCCCCATAATGAGATATTTCCCGTCGTCCGACTGATGGTGGAAGCCATATCCGGCAACTTCCATTTGCTCGCGGGTCATGGCGGTAACAGAAAAACTCCCCCTCGGTGTCTGGATTTTTTCGCCCGTTTCCAGTTCGTCCGGGGTAAGCTGCTTCTGTTCCCGTAAAAACTCCGGCACTTCCTTATAGCCGAAGCTGTCAACGTAATGCGCCGCGTCCTGCCCGTTCTGATGAAGCACTACCACGTCGGAAACGGAAAGGCTGTGTCCCTTAAAGTCTTTGGGGTGGTCGATATTGAAACGGGTATAAATATCTTCAAGGGAAGTCCCCGGCGCAAGGGGCGCGGAATAGACAAGCTCATAGTTCGCCCTGTCAACCACGTTTCCCGCCGCCTGCAGGCGGTCGTAAGGCTCAAATCGGAAGTCCCTTGTTTCGTCGCCGCCTTTTATCTGGTAAATGGAAAAGGTGTCTTT
>JAMPDU010000191.1 GCA_023665505.1 Ruminococcus sp. | reverse complement strand
GCCAGCGCGGGGCTGCGCTGGACCAGCCGCTTGCCTAAAGGGCTTTTGGTTAGGTGTTGGGAAAACAAAATTTCCACAAAATAACAAAATATGATAAAATTTGTATTTCACGCAATTTTTAGAAAAAAATCCAAAAAAAGTATTGCAAAATTTTCAAAAATAGGGTAAAATATATATATGCGGTTTCCGTGCGCGGTCTGCGGACGGAAAACCTTAAAAATTAAATTTCTTTTAGGAGGAAATTATTATGGCAGTTAAAGTTGCAATCAATGGATTCGGTAGAATCGGTCGTCTCGCGTTCCGTCAGATGTTCGGCGCGGAGGGTTACGAAATCGTCGCTATCAACGATTTGACCAAACCCTCTATGCTGGCTCAGCTCCTTAAGTACGACACCGCTCAGGGCGGCTACTGCGGACGTATCGGCGAGGGTCTCCACACTGTTACATCCGATGACGAGAAAAACACTATCACGGTTGACGGCAAAACTCTCCAGATTTACGCCGAGAAGGACGCTAAGGATTGTCCTTGGGGCAAGCTGGGCGTTGACGTTGTTTTGGAGTGCACGGGTTTCTACTGCTCTAAGGATAAGTCTCAGGCTCACATCGACGCGGGCGCTAAGAAAGTCGTTATTTCCGCTCCCGCAGGAAACGACCTTAAAACTATCGTATTCTCCGTAAACGAGAACACTCTTACCAAGGACGACACTATCATTTCCGCTGCGTCCTGTACCACAAACTGCCTCGCGCCTATGGCTAAGGCTCTTAACGACTTCGCTCCCATTCAGAGCGGTATTATGTCCACAATTCACGCTTATACCGGCGACCAGATGATTTTGGACGGTCCTCACAGAAAGGGCGACCTCAGAAGAGCGAGAGCGGGCGCTGCCAACATCGTTCCCAACAGCACAGGCGCGGCTAAGGCTATCGGTCTTGTTATCCCCGAGCTGAACGGCAAGCTCATCGGTTCGGCGCAGCGTGTACCCGTACCCACAGGCTCGACAACTATTCTTACAGCTGTTGTAAAGGGCAAGGACGTTACAAAAGAGGGCATTAACGCGGCTATGAAGGCTGCCGCCTCCGAGTCCTACGGCTACAACGAGGACGCTATCGTTTCCTCCGACGTTATCGGCATGAAGTACGGCTCGCTGTTTGACGCAACACAGACAATGGTTGCCAAAATTGCGGACGACCTTTACGAGGTACAGGTTGTTTCATGGTACGACAACGAGAATTCTTACACTTCTCAAATGGTACGTACTATCAAGTATTTCGCAGAGCTTTAATTTCTGATAAGAATAAAAATTTCCCCCTGCCGATTGGCGGGGGGAATTTTATTTTGCCAATTTGTAAAGCGCGTACTGATTAAGGCTTACGCCGTTTTCCTTTGCGGACTGCGCCAAAGCCTTGTGCAGCTCTTTGGGAATACGTACTGTCAAATTGCCGCTGTACTCCTTTTGGGACTTGTATTCCTCAAGGGTAACGCTTTCCTCATCGCTTTCCGCCGCCGCGGTTTCAAAGGCGGCAATGTCCTCCTCGGTGGGGACTTCCGTTTCCGCCGCGTCGATTTCCGCGAACCTTTTTTCAATTTCGTCGGGATTTTTCATGGTATCACCTCTGCTGCCTTATATGATAGCACATACGCAGGCAAATGTCAAGGGGGAAAATTATTTTTGTAGGGGACGGGTTTCCCGTCCCGCGGTTACGGAATTTATTTCGGCGGGACGGGTAACCCGTCCCCTACAAAATTTTTTACGTATGATAAAGGCGGGAGCGTGCCAATACAGGCTGCCCCCGCCCTACAATAAATTTTCATTAAAAATTTGTTGCAAAGAATAACGTTCTTTGTAGGGGCGGATTCCATATCCGCCCGCAGTCACGGCTTGCCCGCATACGGGCGGATACAGGATCCGCCCCTACAAATTATGCTGTTACGCCCCGCAAAAAATGAAATGAAACACGAGATTTAAAGAGATTTAAAGCAAATTGCAGAGAATTCGAGAGATTGAGGGATATATTTTGAAAATTCGGCTATTTGGGCTTTGACTTTGCCAAATTCTTAATGTATAATTAACAATGTTGCGTCGGAGGGAAACTTTCAAAGAGTTGCGGAAAGTCCCCCAAAACCGAAAAAATTTAAACAAGGAGAATGATTATGTCAACTTATATGCCTAAGGCAAACGAAATCAGCCGCAAATGGTATGTGCTTGACGCTGCGGACAAGTCTTTGGGCCGGGTTGCCGCCGAGGCAGCCTCCATACTCCGCGGTAAAAACAAGCCCACTTTCGCGCCCCACGCGGACTGCGGCGACCATGTTATTATCATCAACTGCGCCAAAGCCAAGCTTACGGGCAAAAAACTTGAGCAGAAGTACTACAGATGGCACACAGGCTGGATCGGCGGTCTGAAAGAAATCAAGTACAGCGATATGATGAAAAATCAACCCGAGAGAGCGATGATGATCGCGGTGAACGGCATGCTCCCCAACAACACGCTGGGAAGAGCCGCTTTGAAACGCCTGAGAACCTACGCGGGCGCGGAACACGGTCACGAGGCTCAGAAACCCGAAAACTACGAGATATAAGGAGGCGGAGTAAATGTACGAATCTAAACAGCCGTATTTCTACGGCACGGGCAGGAGAAAAAGCTCCGTTGCAAGAGTAAGAGTTTACGCGGGCAGCGGCAATATCACCATTAACGGCAGAACGCTGGACGATTATTTCGGTCTGGAGACCCTTAAGCTTATCGTTAAGCAGCCCCTTATCCTTACCGAAAACGCCGACAAGTTCGACATCGTCTGCACGGTTGCGGGCGGCGGAGTAACGGGTCAGGCGGGCGCTATCCGTCACGGACTTTCAAGAGCGCTGCTCCAAGTTAACGAGGAGCTGCGTCCCGTACTGAAA
Source organism: Ruminococcus sp. (assembly GCA_023665505.1). GTDB lineage: Bacteria > Bacillota > Clostridia > Oscillospirales > Ruminococcaceae > RGIG8773. The sequence continues at coordinate 1,328 of JAMPDU010000191.1, read as the reverse complement.
AAAGCGGGATTCCTCACCCGCGACCCGAGAATGAAAGAGAGAAAGAAGTACGGTCTCAAAGCAGCGAGACGCGCGCCTCAGTTCTCGAAGAGATAACATTTTCGTCTTACAAATTATATCAAAAATCAAACGTCCGCCGCATCAGGCAGGCAACGGTACGGAAGTGCCGCTGCCCTTGGGAGCGTTACCCTTATTACAAGTACTCCGATAAGGGTAAAGGCTCAGCCTTTCGGCGGGCGTTTTTTAAGGAGATAAAACCATGGTTTATACGGTAACTTTCAACCCTGCCATAGATTATGTGGTGCGCGCGGAGGAAATCTCCCCCGGCGGCGTGAACCGCGCGGAAAGCGAGGAAATTTATTTCGGCGGCAAGGGTATCAACGTTTCGGCGGTGCTGAACGAGCTTGGGGTGAAGTCCCGGGCGCTGGGCTTTGCCGCGGGTTTCACGGGGGAGGCTATCGAAAAGGGTCTTGCCGCGATGGGCGTTGAAACGGATTTCGTCCGCCTTGAAAAGGGCTTTTCCCGAATAAACGTTAAAATAAAGTCTCGGGGTACGGCTGCGGCTTGGGTGGAAACCGAGCTGAACGGTCGGGGTCCCGTTATCGGCGAAGAGGCTTTGAACGGGCTGCTTGAAAAACTTGACGGACTTACCGACGGCGACACGCTGGTGCTGGCGGGAAGTATACCGAACAGCTTGCCCGAGGACGTTTACGAAAAAATTCTGGAACGTCTGCAAAACAAAAACGTCAAGGCGGTTGTGGACGCGGCGAAAGACCTGCTTTTAAACACGCTGAAGTACAAGCCGTTTTTGGTAAAACCCAACGTCTGCGAGCTTGGGGAGATGTTCGGCGCGGCGCTTAAAACCCCCGAGGAAATCGCTCTGTATGCGGGAAAGCTGAAAGAAATGGGGGCGCGGAATGTCCTTGTTTCAATGGCGGGGGACGGCGCGCTGCTCCTTGACGAAAACGGCGGAACTCACCGCTGCGGCGTATGCAGGGGGACGGTGAAAAACTCCGTGGGGGCGGGGGATTCTATGGTTGCGGGGTTTATTGCGGGGCTTGAGAGGGGCGGTTACGAATTCGCGCTAAAGCTGGGCACGGCTGCGGGGGGCGCGACGGCGTTCTCCGAGGGGCTTGCGGAGAGAGCCTTGATTGACGAGCTTTTGGGGCAGTTGTAGCATAAATATTCTGCGTTTTCGGTTGGTTTGTTTTTGAATTTTTAGACCTCTTTCAGAAACTACAGCAATCCTGCAAAATAATAACCATATCCGCGTGTAGGGCGGGGGCTTGCTCCCGCCTTTCCCGTATTGAATAAAATTTTGTAGGGGA
>JAMPDU010000190.1 GCA_023665505.1 Ruminococcus sp. | reverse complement strand
TATACATATTTTTCTCCTTTCAATTAAACGACATTTCGTCGTATTCGATTTTTTCGGACTGCATAACGGTTTCAGCCAGCTTTTCAAGTCTTTCGGAACAGGTATAGAGCCTGTCAAGCAATTTGTCAAGCGCAACGTCTTTTTGAGGATATTCCTTAATTGAAGTACGCGTGAACCTTAACAAGTGGTAGATACTGCTGCGTGCGGACGTGTCTTCAGCGTACTTTTCAGCAACCTTAATCAACGCTGTACTGGCGTTTGTAAGAATTTTTAATTCGTACATATGTAAACCTCGTTTCTTGGTATAGTTTGGATTTTGTCCACTTGGACGGTTTGGAACATACAAAAAGCGCACATTTGTAAAAATGTGCGCCGATGTATGCGGAGTAGTTTTGCTATGTCATAATATCACCTCTTTCTAAGATTTTTTGACTAATCCCACCCGTGACGGCGTAAACTACCGTACCCACCTTCTCAGTATTTCATAGAATATCAACTCCTTGGCAATTATTAACAGTATAGTTTCTTTACTGCTTTAACAACACCCCGAGGCGGCGCAAGCCGACTTCTTTTCGGCAACTCGTCTAAATCCGCAAGCTGGCTTTAATAAGTTAATGTCTTAAATTAAGAACTTGACAAAAAAACGATACTGTGGTAAACTATGTAATAGTTATCACAGTATCGCGATTTTTCCCGAGACAGCTTGAACTGTCTTATATCAGGGACGATTTGTTTGCTGTAAATTTTGATATGCGTTGTATAATGCAAGTCAAAATTTGAAAAATGTTTGATATGCAGAGATATGCCATTAATAAAATTGGGTTTTATTTGGTCCTTAAAAGATAGAAAACTTTACGAAAATTTTCGAAAAGATACCGTAAAATGCAATAATCGCACAGGTGAGAGGTAAATCAAATGGCTTAAAAACGTCATTTGTTTGAACTTCACTAAAAGCTGGAAAAGTTAGGTAAATAATTAATAATTAATAATTTTTTGCAGATGCATTAACTACGGACGTTATTAAATTTGTAAAACACTTACACCCCAACTTTTAAATGTTGGGGTGTAAGTGTTTAATCATTAATATGGGTACAATATTAAATTAATTATTTAATTAATGTCGTTAGAAGATTTCCTTCGCCTATTTTATTGCCATATTTGTCTCTTGTAAACTTGCCATCAAAACTGCCCAGTTTACTGCCATATTTGTCCATAATTACTTGCTGACTTCCGACAACTTGAATTTCTGCTATTTTGTTTCCATATTTGTCTTTTAATACTTGATTCACATTGCATTAACACCTTTCTGTATTTTAGTAATAATTACGCCTTGCCTACAGAACCGAACAGATCCATTTTCTCCTTAACGGTAGCCTTGATAGCCTCAAAGCCCGGCGCGAGGAGCTTTCTCGGGTCAAAGCCCTTGCCCTGTTGATCCTTGCCCTCTTCGACGTACTTTCTCGTCGCCGCCTGGAACGCAAGCTGGCACTCGGTATTAACGTTTATTTTAGCAACGCCGAGGGAAATGGCTTTCTTAATCATATCCTCGGGGATACCCGTGCCGCCGTGGAGAACCAGAGGCATATCGCCGACTTTAGCCTTGACCGCCGCAAGGGTGTCAAAGGAAAGTCCGGCCCAGTTTTCGGGGTACTTGCCGTGAATGTTGCCGATGCCCGCGGCGAGCATTGTTACGCCCAAATCGGCAATTTGCTTGCACTCGTCGGGGTCTGCGCACTCGCCCATGCCTACAACGCCGTCCTCTTCGCCGCCGATTGAGCCAACTTCCGCCTCCAAAGAGATACCCAGCACGTCGCAGGTGTTCACCAAAGCGGTGGTTTTGGCAATATTTTCCTCAATGGGGTAATGAGAGCCGTCGAACATAATTGACGAAAAGCCCGCGTTGATACAAGCCTTTGCGCCCTCGAAAGTGCCGTGGTCGAGGTGGAGAGCCACGGGGACGGTGATGTTCAGTTCCTCCAGCATACCCTCAACCATGCCCACAACGGTGGTGTAGCCGCACATATACTTGCCCGCGCCCTCGGAAACGCCGAGAATAACGGGAGATTTAAGCTCCTGAGCGGTAAGCAGGATAGCTTTTGTCCATTCGAGGTTGTTGATGTTGAACTGACCGACGGCGTACTTGCCGTCCCGGGCTTTGTTCAGCATATCTTTTGCGGAAACGAGTCTTGACATAATAAACATTCCTTTCGTTGGGAAAATTTCCCTATAAATCAATATACTTTTATTATACAATATTTTTGATTAAATTGCAAGTATTTTTGTTAAATTAGTGCAAAAAAATTTATTTTTAGAGTACGTTTCCAAACGGCGGTTTAACAGCCAAATTTTTACAGCAATTTATCAAACGCCCTTTAGGCAAGCAAAAAGTTCGCCAGCCTTTCAAGGCTGCATGGGTCAAAACGCCGTGAGCGGCGTTTGGGCAGCGCGGGGCTGCGCTGGACCAGCCGCTTGCCTAAAGGTTTTTTGGTTAGATGTTGCTGACTGTTTGTTGCTAAACCGCCGTGAAAAACGTGCGCTTAAAAGTATACTGAAATGTGCGCAAATATAATTAATCCGAATTCTTTTGCCACTCTTTCTCAAGAACCGTCGGTTTCCTGCTCAAATAAATACAGTAAATAATCGCAATAATAATCGTCGCAAACATATACACATAGGACATTTCAATATTTTCCTCATAAGTCGAAAACCTCGCGAAAGAGTCCACCAAGCCGTGTACGCAGATGCACACAAGCAGACTGCCCGACTTGTAAAAAACAAAGGTGAAAATAAATCCCCAAGCTATGGCGAAAAGTACCTGCACCACCGTTTCCATATTCGCCTGACCCGCGAAAAGGTTGACGATATGCCCTATTCCGAAAGTCACCGCCGAAATCGCTATCGCCACGGGGGCGGGGTCTTTCTTTAACAAAATCCTGAACAGAAAGCCGCGGAAAAGCATTTCCTCCGTAAAGCCGATAAGCAGCATCGACAGCACCGCGAAAACAAGTTCAAACCCGTGATAATTAAGCTGCACGCCGCCCCACAGGTTGCCCGTCATAAGCACGAACATCGGGATAAAAAACAGGTAGTCTTTCGCCGCGCCTTTCCATTTGACGAGACCGTATTTTTCCTCCAGCTTATTCTTTTTGACAAAGAATAAAATTCCCGCGGCGATTACCGCCAGCGCGATAAACATTACCGGACTTCCGTCTCCCAGCTCGCCTCTTATGGGAATGGTTACAACGCAGTAAACGATTATCCACAGTATGGCAAACCAAAGTTCATTTTTTTCGTATAATTTTTTCATAAATTTTCCTCCTCTTTTTCGGCAAGAACCGCTCCCCGGTACGCCCGCTCAAGGTCGGCGGCAACGGTTTTTTCGTCGTACTCCAACGAATTGTTGGCTATTATGCTTGCGTACCCGTGGGCGAACATCGCTATGGTCGTAAAGACGTTTTTCGTCCGCTCCATGCTCATTCCCATTGCCCCGCTCATTGCGTTCAGGACGGGTACAAGTTCCTCGGAATTTATCATATCAAGCAGGCTGTTTTCCGTACCGAAACCCGACTGAAAAAGCAGGCGGAACAGGCACGGCTCTTTCACGGCAAAGCTGATATAATTCAAACCGATGCTGAGCATAACGCCGTTTGCCGGGTTGATGTTCATAAGGTACTCGGTGTGAAAGCCGTCCGCCTTTTCATAGACGGCTCTTTTCAGCTCCTCGATATGGGCGAAACAGTACATAACGGGCTGGGTTGAGCAGCCCAGCTTTTCCGAGACGGTGCGGGCGTTGACGTTTTCGACGCCCATGGCGCGGGCGACCTCGAAAGCGGCGTTCACCACCATTTCCCGGGATATTTTTGTTTTCGGCACGGTAGTCCTCCTTTTATAATTCGAGTTATATAACTTGAATTATAATACAACAAATACGGCAATTTGTCAATATATTTTTAAAATAATTAATATAAAATTAATATTTTGTGCAACGTTTTTGCAGGACGGAAATATTATTAAACATGTACAAGAAACATGTGCAATACGGGTAGGCGGGAGCAAGCCCCCGCCCTACACTGTCGTATCTAACCAAAATATGACGTAAAGCAGCGTGCGGGGGTGGGTGAGAGAAAGGAAAAAGATGAGCGAAAAATTTCGCTCTGCGAAATTTGAGGAAAAACCATAGGGAGAGGGCGGGGGCGAGCAAGCGTCCCCTATATTCCATTAGTCCCCGCCCTCTTCCTTTGGTTGTTCCTTTCGTAC
>JAMPDU010000018.1 GCA_023665505.1 Ruminococcus sp. | reverse complement strand
GGAAAAATAGGGTATCGAATTGCACATATGTGCTGTTTGTGCAAAATGCACAAAAACAACACATATGCTCCGAGGGCTATTCATTAGACATTAAGTCTGAATTTCAGTTTCAGCCTGCGCCTCAGCTACGGCAAGATAGTTGTTGTAAGCTTCGAGAATGATAGCCTCGAGATTTTTCCGAGTCTCTTGGGTAATGGGATGTACCACGTCTCTGAAACCGTAGAACAAGTCCCTTCGGCTCGGCATTGCAATAAAGCGTTTGCTCTCGTTCTGAATAATTTTGATATCGTGAACGGCAAGGGAGTTGTCCAAAGTAATTGACAAAATTGCCATTACACCGTCTCTGAAAGCGTTTTCGGGGAATATTTTGCGAATTTTAATATTTGTAACTGTCATAATAATCTGACTCCTTTTTGATTTTAATTTTGATGGAATTGTTGATAATTTGTAGATAAGCGGTTAACTGTGGGAGGCGGGATAAAGCTCCTTCAAATGTATTTGTTCCTTTTGGTAAGTGCTTTCATAAGCCTGTAACTCCTTTACATAAGAATTTCATCATATTTGATGTGCTCGAAGTTCATTGCGTTTTCGAGCCAATAGGTGTGCCGCCAAATCTCGGAAACTAACGCCCAAAGCAGTCCGTTAATCATATCGTATTTTTCCATTGACTTGTGAACTTGCAGCCAGTCGGAATACTGGAAAAGCTTTTGAACGTAGAGGTTTGAAATGTTGTACAGGCGGACGTAATCGTCTGTAGTCCTGTTGTTTAGGCTATTCCGAATGAGCCTAATAACCGAGTTGTGGGCGTTTGACATTGGCGTGGGGACTGGTATCTTGACTTTTTCATCGTCATAGGTCAGAACGTACTGCCCTTGAATGATTTTGAGGTTGGGAATGCGTTTCAGCTTAGCGGCGTAAACGCCGAGGGTGTCGAACATTTCCCTAAGCTCGTCGTCGGTTTCGATGAACTCCTTTGCCGAGACTCGGGCAAGCTTTACAAGATGGTAGATGCAACTGCGGGTGGGATTATTGTCGAAGGTGTAATCCTTTGAGAGGTCGATTGCCGCTTTGCAGGCATTCTTTACAACTTTCTTGTTGTACATATTTCTTCAATTCCTTTCGTAATTTATTTTTGGAAAAATGCGCGGACGTGTGCTTTTTCAGCTTGTGTAGAGTCACGTTCTCAACTCCTTTACATAAGAATTTTTTCGTAAGCAATGCCGTTGAACTTCATAGCACTTTCAAGCCAACCCGTATGCTGACGTATTTCGGCGACAAAAATCAACAAAAATCCGCTTATTAATTCGTAATTTTCAATTTCACGGTGAGCGTTCACCCAGTCGCAATATCGAAAAAGCCTTTGAACATACAAGTTGGTTACGTCGTGAAGTCGCACATAATTGTCTGTAGTTTTGTCTTTCAAACTTTGCCGAATAAGCTTGATAAGCGCGAAATGAGCGTTGGAAATTGGCATTGGAATAAGCGTCGAGAATTTGGTATTAACGCAAGTCAGAACGTATTGAACCTGTATAATTTTTACGTCGGGATTTCGTTTCAGTTTTGCAGCATACATGCCGAGAGTGTCGAACATTTCGTTAAGCTCTCTGTCAGTGTCGATGAAGTCTTTTGCAGATGAGCGTGCGAGCTTTATCAAATGATAAAGGCGGCTGCGGTTCGTGTTGTCGGAAAAGGTGTAGTTTTCTACCAGCTCAATTGTGGCTTTGCAGGCGTTTTTAACTATTTTAGGCTTGTATAAAACCACATTTTCACCCCCTCTTTATTTAGAATTTTCATAGATAAATCAGTCCTTTCAGGTAAATTAAACGGTGTCTTGTCAGAACCATTTAAAATAACTCCGGCAGGTGCGCAAGCGCCTGCATACTCTCGTTACTAAACTTTAATCAATAATTACGAGACGGTTTTATCTGTTAATGTTTCCGACTAAATCCATTTCAAAAATGACATTGCAATAAACCTACAGGCATCGCTTTATCATTTTGAAACACCCCGTCAGCCGCCCTGCGGCTGACGGGGTGAGCGTAGACGTAAACAAAAAAATCGCACAGCCACTAACGGGAAACTGTGCGTACTCATACTATAAAATAAATGCATTATTAGAGGATTTACTTTTACAAAAACTAAAAAGAACTATCGAAAGATAGTCTCACAAAATAATAAATCTGCCATAACATTTTGTTAATATATTTAGCATGCTTTATAATTAATTTGTAAAATTTCAAAAAAGTATTGAAATCACAGCTTATACGTGATATAATTGACTTGGGAATGAGGTTCTCCCATAGATGAAAAACATCTAAAACCGCTTTTTAAAGCTGATGACTTCTGCGATTTTACGCAGGAGCTGTCGGCTTTTTTGCTTTATATGGAGGAATTATTATGTTGATAAGTATTTCGTTGATTTTATTTTCGGGTCTGCTGTTTGGCACATTATGCAAAAAGGCGCGTTTCCCCGCGCTTTTTGGAATGATTATTGCGGGAATTATTATAGGTCCCCACGGTCTTAATCTGCTTGAGGTCAGTATTTTGGGAATTTCTTCGGAGATACGGCGAATTGCCCTTATTATAATTCTCATAAGGGCGGGATTAAAGCTGAATATCGGCGATTTGAAAAAAGTGGGCAGACCTGCCGTGATGATGTGCTTTGTCCCTGCCTGTTTTGAAATTATCGGTATGATTTTGCTTGCGCCGAAATTGCTGGGATTGTCCCTTTTGGACTCGGCAATTCTCGGCGCGGTGGTCGGCGCGGTTTCGCCCGCAGTGGTCGTGCCGAGAATGATAAATTTGATTGACGGCGGTTACGGGACGGAAAGGGGAATACCCCAAATGATACTTGCGGGGGCGTCCGTCGACGACGTATTTGTTATTGTAATGTTCACTGCATTTACGGGGCTTGCGCAGGGAGAAAGCGTGTCGTTTTCAAGCTTTATAAATATTCCCGTATCAATAATAATCGGTACGGCGGCGGGACTTGCGGTCGGACTTTTAATGTTTTGGTTTTTCGCAAAATTTAAAATCAACACGGTCGTGCAGGTGATTTTGGTACTGTCGGCAAGCTTTGTTTTAAATTGGATTGAAGAAGTTTCCGCAGTAATTCCTTTTGCGGGACTTATCGCGATAATGGCGGCGGGCACGCAGATAAAAAGGAAATCCGCAGAAACCGCAAAAGGGCTTTCGTCCGTATTCGACAAGCTTTGGATACCGTCGGAAATATTTCTTTTTGTATTGGTGGGCGCGTCAGTTGCCACTGATAGCGTTAAAAGCGCAGGATTTTCCGCCGTCATACTTATTTGGGGAGTGCTGATTTTCAGAATGGCGGGGGTGTTTGTTTGCGTTGCAAAAACGGGTCTGAACGTCAAGGAAAAAATTTTCTGTATGTTGGCGTACACCCCGAAAGCCACGGTGCAAGCCGCAATCGGCGGACTGCCGCTTGCAATGGGACTTTCCTGCGGCGGCACGGTGCTTACAGTGTCGGTTATTGCAATTCTGATAACCGCGCCGCTTGGGGCGTTTGCTATTGATTTGACTTATAAGAAATTTTTGGAGAAAAAATCTTAATTTGGAAAAAATGTTGTTAAATTCCCGCAAATCTGAAAAGAAATCACCCCAATAACGCAAATTACACTTCCGATTAAATTAAGCTTTGAATAGGTTTCTTTCCGTATCAAGCCTATTGCAAACAGCGTGACAAGTATCATCGGCTGAACAAAGGCGTAATCCGAAAGGCTTATTGAAATTACGGCGTTTTCGGCGAGCATACCGACGGTATTGGGTATCCTCGCGAGAATTACTTTTGCCGTGCCTTTAGGATTTTTTTGAAATATTTTTTTCGGCATTGCTTTTGGAATTGTTACCGCCGAAATAATTGCAAGCGCAGGCAAAAGCTGCATTGTTGAGGAGGCGTATTCCGCAAAGCTTTTTATAATAAGTCCGTAGCCGAATTTCGAGGCAAGATACAGCGCAAGCGGAATAATTATTTTTCGGTAATTTATTTTTTTGTCAGCGCCCGACCGCGCAATAAAAACAAGTCCCCAAACGGTTACGGCAATAAAAATAAATTTCAGTACGTTCGCCTTTGCGCCGCATAAAATGTCGGTTATGTAGGAAACGAATAAATTTACACCGAGCCAAGCCTTTAATTCAAACGCCGAAAGCTGTTTGAGCACCAAAACGCTTGTCTGAAATTCAAGCATTTTGCACACCGCGATAAGCAGCACCGCCGCAAAAGCCTGCGGACAGAATTTAAAATAAATTTCTTGAAAAGGCAGGCTCAGAGCGAGAAAAACTGACATTGACGAACACATTAAAAATGTAAATTCATTCCCCGAAAATTTCGCGGTTGACGCGGCGTATTTATCGCTCAGCGACGAAATTGTATAACAGCAGGTCACGGTAAGCATAAGCGCGAAAACGTTCATTTTACCACCGTACTTTCCACCGTTCGCTTATGTTTGTATCGGCGTTTTGAGCATTATTTTTCTTAATATTTTCTTTTTTGCAAAGCTCCGCAAGGTACTTTTCAAACAGCTTTTCATCGGTGGGAATTTCCGCCCAGCCGTCAGTCCAAGAGGACAAATAGGCGGCGTTTGAAATTGACAGGGAATTAAGTCCCTCGCGACCGTCCGCGATAAGCTCGGTACCGTCCAAAATGGCGCCCGCAAAGGCTTCAAGGACGGTCGAATGTCCGTCGGGGGCTTCCTCGGAAAATTCCTCATAATCCGTTTCGGGGCACAAAAATCCCTCCTTTGACGTGAAACAAAATTCACGTTCGGGGACTTTTAATTTCCACCATTTCAGCTTGCCGTTTTCAAGAACAAGCTTGCCCAAGTCCCCCGAAATTTCAAGACGGTTGGTGCCGGGTGCTTCACCCGTTGTGGAAATAAATGTTGCCGTTGCGCCGTTTTCGTACTCGCCGTAAATCGTAACATCATCCTCAACATCGATATTGTGGTACTTTCCCGCCGCGCAGAACGCCCGCACCCTTTGGGGCATACCGAATATCCATTGCCACAAATCGAGGTTGTGAGGAGCTTGATTTAACAGCACTCCGCCGCCTTCGCCGTTCCACGTCGCGCGCCAGCTGCCCGAGTTGTAGTACGCCTGCGTGCGGTACCAGTTTGTGACTATCCACACAAGCCTTTTCGGTACGCCCAGCGCGCCGCTTTGGACTATTTCGCGGGCTTTTTTGTAAATCGGGTCTGTCCGCTGATTGAACATTATCCCGAATTTTACTCCCGCTTTTTCGGCGGCTTCGTTCATTTCGCGAACCTGTTCCGCATACACGCCTGCGGGCTTTTCCGTCATAACGTGAATGCCCCGCTTGAAACATTCTATGGCATATGTCGGGTGGTCGTAATGGGGTACGGCAATAAGCGCGGCGTCAATAAGTCCGCTGTCAAGCATTTTTTCCGCGTTATCATAACACGCCAAAGACGGCAATATTTTTTTCGCGTTTTCAAGTCTTTTCGGGTCAATGTCGGCGGCAGCCGTAACCTCGATTTTGGGGCATTTCCCGTCAATAACATTCCGCAAATGTCCGCTGCCCATATTTCCCACGCCGATTATTCCGAGACGAATTTTTTCCATAATTAACGCTCCTATCAAATGAATTTAAAGTAATTCTTTTAACGCCGAAACCGCCGCGTTAAAAGCCCCTCGCGAAGATGAGTAGCAATATTTTTTCGGTGGATTTTCACCGTTCCGTTCAAGCTTTTCAAAGCCCGAAAATACCGATAAATGCGGCTCAATTGTCAGCACTTTTCCCGTATAATTTTCAAGCAGGAACGGTATGTTCCCTTCGCCCTTTCCCGCAGGAACCACCGAGCCGTCCGCCAAAGCGTCCTTGATGTGCATATATTCAACGTATGGGGCGAGAATTTCCCAAGCTGCTTTTGTGTCCTGACCGCATTGAATAAAATTGGCGGGGTCGAAAACCGCTTTTATTTCGGGGAAATTTTTATGTATTTCCCCGCACCTCGGGGCAATACCTCCGTAAATTCCTTTTTCGTTTTCGTGGCACAAAATAATGCCGCTGCCCCGCGCTGTTTCAAGGAATTTTCCCAAGCGGGACATTACCTCGTCGGAATATTTTTCGGCATTTTCGCTCGGTACATAAAAGCTGAAAATCCGCATATGCTTTGCGCCTAAAATATTTGCTGTTTCAATTTGTCTCTTGAATTTTTCAAGGTGCGGGGCGAAATCGTCCTCTATGCCAATCTTCCCGAAAGGCGAGCCTACCGACCATACAGCTAAGCCGTTTCCCTCCAGCTTTTGGCGAATTTCCCGTGCTTTTTCGGCAGAAATATCGGAAACATTTTCACCGTCCACGCCGCGAATTTCAAGGTAATCTATGCCGTTTTCTTTCATTGCGGAAATTTGCTTTTCAAGATTTCCGTCAACCTCGTCGGCAAACGCAGCAAGCTTAAATTCCATAAAAATCCCTCCTAAAATTATTTGCTGTAATCAGTATACTATAAAATTATTTGCATTGCAATTGTAAATTTAAGCATTATATATTGCAAATTCGCGCATAATATGATATACTTAAATAAAAACTTAGAGGAGCAATTTTTATGAATGTTTTGCGGGAATTTAATTTTGGTAACTTATATATGCGGTACGCTGCGGACGAAAATCCTGACGACAGGGATTTTAATATGCACATCCACGAACGCTGTGAAATTTTTTATTTTATTTCGGGTAACGCCGAGTATCTTGTTGAGGGCGCACGATACCCTCTCGAAACGGGCAGTATTCTGATAATGCGCCCCGCCGAGTCCCATAGAGTGCATATTCTCGGCAAAGGCAGATATGAACGCTGCGCCTTGAATTTTTCGGTTTCGGCGGTTGACTGTATCGACCCCGAGCGCAGGTTTCTGAAAGCCTTTTTTGACCGTCCTCTCGGCAGGGGAAATTTTTACGCGCTTGACAAAATTCGTCTTGAAAATATTTTTGATGATATGAACAGTGGGAATGACGATTACGAAAAAAATCTTAAAATTCAGATAAATCTTTTCGCACTGCTCGACCTTATAAACGGCGCGTTTTTGAAAAAAGGGACTGCCGATTTTGACGAGCCGCAAAGTATTTCCGAGCAAATTATGGCGTACGTGAACGCGAATTTATTTGAGGAAATTTCCGTACCAACTCTTGCGGAAAAATTTTTTCTAAGTCCGTCACAGTTCAGCAGGATTTTCAAGCAAGCCACAGGTGCCGCACCTTGGGAGTACATAACGATAAAACGGCTCACGGCTGCAAAAGAAAAAATCCGCAGGGGCGTTTCGGCGAGACAAGCCGCCGAAAGCTGCGGATTTGGTGATTACTCGGTTTTCTACCGAGCCTATGTGAAATATTTCGGCTGTTCGCCTATGAATGATGTTCGATAAATACTGTAAATCCGAAAATGCCTGTTACTGTTTATCCAAAACCTCGAAAGCCTATTTCAATATTTTATAAACCAAAATGTTTATCTATATCAACCATTTCATAAGTCAGTCCGTCCAAAAATTTTTTCAAAGGTTCGCCGTAAACTTCAGTGCTGAATTTTGTATTGTTATAATAATCAACACCTATCAAAATCTTCTTGTTTTTTCTATGCAGTAACGGTATTCCGCCTTCCCAAAAAGATAATATATCCGAATCGGTTTTTTCACAAACATATTTCAAAAAAGATAAAAAAATATTCAGACTTTCAATGAAATACGGAGAGGGATAATCGAGTATTTCCATATAAATTTCGTGATTTAGAAGCAACCCGTATTCAACCCATGAATTTTTTTCAAATGTTTCATCAAAATAAATTTCCACGTCTGCGCAACAAATTGAAGTTTTGTTTAATTTATAATTTTTTTTTTTTTTCACACCATTTCTCAAAGCATTTATGATTATCATTTAAAAAAATATATGCGTTCATTATATCCTCCAAATTTATATAAATTTTATTTTTAATTTTTTTACCCGATTATTTTCAGCAATTTTTCTTTCGGTACATTTTTAAATAATTCCGAAAAATGCTTAATTATTTTTTCTTTGGACTGCTCGGGTGTTTGCAAATAAACCCGTTTCTCAAAATCGTCTCCGAAAAATTTTTCGGGGACGGCGTACCGCGCCACGCCCCAGCCGTAGGAAACGCCGTTTTTGTCCCGCATATACTCAAAATCCGCCGTGACAACATAGCCCTGCATTTGCAGACGGGTAATTATCGTTTCAAAGCCTTTCCGACCGTTTTTGCCGAAAACGCCCAGCCGTTTCAGTTCCTTTGAAAGCAGACTGTCGTGTTCCGCAATTATGTCGTAAACCGTTTTATCGGCGTAAGGCGCGAGACCGTCCTCGTACCGCGCGTCAAAATCGTAGCCGTCCCGACGGTAATTTGCGAAATCGGGGTACCATTCCGCGCTGATAAAACCCGCTTTTTTCTTGAAAAATTTCCCGTAAGCGCACCCCGTTTCCCTTATCACTGGACCTTTCCACTCCCAAGGACCGTCGTTCACGTCCGAAAACCAAAGCTCGGGCGGCGTATGCTCCTCCACGGAAAAGCCGGGTATATCGTTTTTGAAAAACGGCAGAAATCCGTATTTTTGCACCGCTTTTGACAAGTCCGCTTGCGAACGGATTTGAAAATCGAATTTATTTTTCATTTTATTCACGTCCGTGTTTATTTTTAATAATATTATAGCAGATTTTTTTACAAAAGTATTGCATAATTATTGGATTTATAGTGAAATTATTTTATAAATATTCATTTGAAACAATTTCTCCGGTACTCTATGTGCGGAGAATGTCGGTGCAGTTGTTATCTGATTAAAGGTAAATTTTGTAAAATCGTAAAAGCATGTCTGCGTTTCAAATATGTCTGAATGATGTTTAAATCGCAAATTAAAAGATGGTGTGTTGTCTGTATGAAGTCCCATTTTCTTACATATTTAGCAGAAACTTTTGTTTTGACTTTTGCGGACGTGACAGTTTATTTTCAAGCAGCGGCACATCAAGTCTGCAAATGCTTGTAAATTCGCAGGCTTAGTTGCGCTGGAATATATTGGGATTTATTTAATTGCATAAATTTGCGCTTTGTTTATTGGCGATTTGTACAAAAATTTATATGTTTAAAGTGACGAATATTTTGCAATTGTTGTGGTGATGGCAATGCTGCAAAGTTTTATAATAAAAATGGTTGTTGTGTTCGTACAACAGCCATTTTTTATTCAATGCTGACAATTGTTTTCAAAATACTGATAAGTTTTTCCTGAACATTTTCGGGAACGGACTGAACCAACTCATAAGCCGATAAGGGATAATTTGGCTTGCCGTCGCCGCTGATGTCGAGCTTTTCAAATAAGGTACTCATAGAAACCGACAAGCCGGCAACGATTTTGCTTATGCTTTCAATGGTGGCGTTCTTTTCGCCGCGTTCGATTTGTCCGATGTATGTGGCGTGAAGCTCGCACTTTTCGGCAAACTTTTTTTGGCTTATTTTTTGACCTTTTGCATTATTATATGACTGCTTACTCGGATTTTGATATATTAAACAGGAAAAATATTCCATTCAGTGCAAATATTGCAGCCGGAAACTTCAATTATTTCAAATTTTGTTGACTTTTGACAAAAATAATGCTATACTTATTATAGAAAATTATATTTTTGACACGGGAGGTACATTATGCCCACATATAATAAGCTTGTCCGCGACAAGATTCCAGAAATAATTTCGGCGTCAGGCAAAAAAGCAAACTGTCATATTCTCGGTAAAGATGAGTATTTAGCAGAGCTTGACCGAAAGCTTAATGAGGAATGTGCAGAATATCAAAATGATAAAAGTATTGAAGAACTTGCGGATGTAATGGAAGTAATATATGCGATTGCGGAAGCAAGGGGATATTCCGTTTTTGATTTGGAACAGGTCAGGTCAGAAAAGCTAACCAAACGAGGCGGTTTCGGGAATAGGGTGTTTCTTGAAAATGTTGAGGATAAACAATGATAAATATATACGGTAAAGTGAGGCGGCAATATGATTGAATCAAAATATCATTCTGTTTCCGGAAGTGAGGCAGAGAACTTATTTATAGAGCTTTTCAGTGACGCTTTCGGAGCGGAAAAGGCAGGATTTTTGTATTCGCAGTATCATTTTTACGATATATATCAGAATGACAGGTTTGCGGATTTTTATCTTGAATGCGGCGCGAGAAAAATTGCTTTTGAGATTGATGATGAAGCTTCACACAATAAAAATATTATTTCCGATAACAAATTTTATGACGATTTGCTTAAACAAAACAGTATGGTCAATCTTGGCTGGGACGTGTTCCGCTGGGCTGTGAGACAGATGCAGAACCAGCCCGATACGGTAAAAGATGAGCTGCGTGTTTTTGTCGGCAGAAACACAGCGTTCAGAGACGCGGCTGAATATCTTCCCGAACAGCGCGGCAAGGCTATCGACGGACAGAATTTTTCACTAAAAGAGCATCAGTATCAAGCTCTTGTTTCTCTTGAGAATATGAGAAAAAACCGCGAAACCATAGCTTTGCTTTATCATGCTACGGGGACGGGAAAAACAGTTACTGCCGTATCGGACGCAAAACGTTTCGGCAAAAGGACTCTTTTTGTTGCACATACCCGCGAGCTTGTGGAACAGGCAGTACAGACATTCAGCGAACTTTGGAAAGATGTAGATGTGGGGCGTTTCTATGATTCTGTAAAACAGCCGGACACATATATCGTCTGCGGAAGTATTCAAAGCGTGGCTCTCAACCTTGATATGTTTAAAGAAAACGATTTCGGTTATATCATTATTGATGAGGCGCATCACGCTTCGGCGGAAACGTACCAAAAGGTGCTTTCTTATTTTGCGCCCGAATTCACTCTCGGACTTACCGCAACTCCGGAGCGTGCAGATGATAAAAATATTATTGATATTTTTAAAAATACGGCGCACAAGCTCGATATTCAGACAGCGGTTGAAATTGGCGAGCTTGTTCCGGTAAGGTGCATAAGGATACATACCAACATTGATTTGACAAAGGTTCGTTTTAACAGCGTTCAGTATAATATCCGCGACCTTGAAAGCAAAATTTTCGTTCCGGAAAGAAACAAGCTTATTGTTGATGTTTTTATGGAATACTCAAGCAATAAGCGCACGGTAATTTTCTGTGCAAGCGTTAAGCATGCTGAAGAAATTGCCGAAATGATAAATGACAGGGGTGTGCGCGCATGTGCGGTTTCGGGAAGTATGAAAACCTCGGAGCGTAGGGAATATCTTGCTAAATTTCAAAGCGGTGAGATAAAAGCGTTATGCGCCTGCGATTTGCTGAACGAGGGCTGGGACTGTCCCGAAACTGAGGTTTTGTTTATGGCGCGTCCCACAATGTCAAAGGTTCTGTATACTCAGCAGCTTGGTCGCGGAATGAGACTTGCAGACGGCAAGGAATGTCTTATAGTTTTTGATTTTGTTGATAACGCAAGTCAGTATAATATGCCGTATTCAATGCACAGGCTTTTCAGACTTTCCGAATACAGACCGGGCAAGCTGGTATTGGGCACAAGAGAACAGTTTAAAGCTGACGACGAGCTTTATTCAAGAGGTGAAAAGCCTGAGGCAATTGTAGATTTTCCGGTAAGCGTTGCGGATTATGAAACGGTCGACGTTTTTAATTGGCAGGAGGAAGCCGCCGGAATGATTTCGCAGATGGAATTTATACGCAGGGTTGACGCCGCTGCCGAAACGGTTGAAAAATACATACGCGAGGGAGAAATAATTCCCGATTTGACAGCCCCGATGAGCGAGCATAGGGTATTCAAATATTTTTCGGAGGATACGCTTAATAAGTCTGCCGAAAAGTTTGGCTGGCGTATTATAAATGACAGCAACAGAAAAGATTTGTTTATGGAAATGATACGTCAAATGGATATGAGTTATTCATATAAACCTGTTTTAATAAAATCAATACTTGAAGGCGCAGACGAAAAGGGACGGGTTAGGATAGACGATATTGCTGACTATTTCAAGAAATATTATGAGGGCAGGAGAAACGCAGGTTTGGTTGTTGAAAAATCAAACAGCATTTTTGCCAAGGGCGGATATACGGATAAAGACGCGCAGCGCAATATACTTTTAAATCCGTTTAGACGGTTTGAGGATATGCAGATGCTGAGGCATACAAAGACTTTGGGAATTATTGAGGTAGAACCGACAGTATGGAGAAATCTTTCCAAGCTTGAAAAAGATGAGATAGGGAATATATGCGACAAAAAGCTTGAGGAATATTATAAAAGATTTGCGAAATAAAATTTTTTCCGATATTGAGAAGGGAAGTGATGTTTTTGAATTTGTACAACGTGATACCCGAAAACCTATTTACTGTTTTGGTTTCAAAAAATAAAAGCCTGTATGTCAAAACATTATTTGTGATTTTGGAAGCGTTCAAACAGCATTTGAAAATATCAAAGGACGAGCTTATTTCGATGATAATATCAAAGCTGGACGATGATATTATTTCAGCTGATTTTTCTGAAGAGGAACTTCTTGAAAATGAATATTCAATGTCGGGCAAAGCGCACTTCTTGGTTCGCAGGTTAAAAAATGTCGGTTGGATATTGATTGAAACCGAAAGTGATTTTAAGGAATATGTTACCGTTCCGGGATTCAGTTATAAAATTATACAGCTTCTTTATGATATATCCAACGTTTCGGAAACTGAAAATTTCGCCTATGTTTATTCAACGTATTCGTCATTGAAAAACGCAGATGATACGCGTGACGCATACGAAATGATAACTGCTCTCAATGACGGAGCGGACAGGACTGAAAAGCTTGTTGAAAGCCTTAAATCCGTATATCACAGTATAACGTATTATAATCAGCAGCTGATTGATACGCTTAACGTAAATAATGTTCTTCAATCTCATTATGAAAGATTTCAGGAGGAAATTGTTGCGCCGATTTTGAAACCGCTGAAAATTAAAGATTCTGTTCCCAAATATAAAATTCCGATACAGCTTATATTGAAAAAGTGGATTGTTGACGAAAATGCTGTTGAGGAAATGGTCAGATATACCGTATCAAATCAAAAAGCAGACGAAGATGAATGCAGAACAGATATTTTGAAAAAGATATATTATATTATTGATACATACGATAATTTGGAAAAGGATTTTATAAGCGTAATTGATAATAAAAACCGTCAGTACACACGGGCTACCACGCAGAAAATAGATTATCTTATAAATTCCGACAGGACGGTTAAGGGTAATCTTATTTCGCTTTTAAAATACATTTCAGATGATAAATACTCAGAAAGAGTTTGCGGTTTGCTGGAGGATTCATTTGAATTGTATGAACTGTCTTTTGTCAGCGAAGATGGGTTGTATTCAAGAAAAAAATCGGTTAAAAGAGATAGAAATTCCGAACTGATTATGACAGAATGTCCTGTGGATTTTGAAGTAAAAGCAAAGGCAATGGCTTTGCAGATAATGAATAATAAGTACAGCAAACAAAATGTGGCGGCTTTTGTGGACAAGCTTCTTGAAAATAAAAATGAAATATCAACGGCAGACATTGAAATAAAAGACGATGATACTTACATTATGACTTTGCTTTCGGTTGTGCAGGCAAATGAGAGAAATTCGAGATACAAGATAAATGTTTCAAAGGAATTTGTTAAATCGGAAAAATATGAAATACCGCTTATGACATACAGGAGGCGAAAATAAATGGATATGCGGAATTTAAATGAACTTGCGGAAATGTCACAAAAAGAAAGAGATGAATTTTCCCGTATCTGCAATATGCTTTTGTCGGTAACTTATATTCTCAGAGAAACCGCGGACAGGCGTGTTTCAAAGGAATATCGCTATATTGAAGATAAGTTTGAATTATTTTATGATTATCTTGAATTAAGCGGTTGGAAAATATATAAGGAAAGCCAGTACGGAATTATTTATGTCAGAAATACGGAGGGGTACAATAAACTTGTTATGAATAAGCTTACCACGGTAATGCTTGCAACGATACGGATAATTTATGAGGAGCACCGCGCTCGGGTCGGCGGCACAAATGACGTGTGTTCTTCGGTGGGAGAATTATTCGGAAAAATAGTAAATGAATTTTCCGTTTATAAGAAAAAGCCGCCGCAGAAAGAAATTAAGGAGGCTTTCAGAATTTTGGAATTGCATAATCTTATAAGAAAAATTGATGAAAGCTATGATGATTTTGAGTGCAGATTTATGATTTTGCCGTCTGTACTTATTGCGGTTTCCAATGAAAGATGCAAAGCAATATGCGATATGTTAAAAAATGAAACGGAGGAATCTGAAAATGAAAAAGCTGACGAGGCTATTGCTTATTAACTGGCACTTTTTTCAAAACACAACGATTGATTTCGATACAATCAATTTTCTTACGGGGAAAAATTCAGCGGGCAAATCGACGATAATTGACGCTTTGCAAGTAGTTCTTATGGGTGAAACAAGAAGTACGACTTTTAACAGAGCGGCGGGGAAAAAGTCTGAAAGAACGCTGAAAAGCTATCTTGAGGGTTCAATGGGGGAAGATATTGACAGCGGCAATAAAAGCGTCAGAGAGGGAAAAGATTTCAGCACATATATCGTAGCGGAATTTTATGACGATTTAAAGTCCGTGTATTTTTGTTTCGGCGCAGTATTTGACAGCTTTTCCGACGGAAGTGAAATAAATAAGCGTTTCTTTTATTTAAGAGACAGAATTCCCGAATGCAGATTTATTGAAAACGGAAAAACTATGGACAGCCGCAGAATGACGCAGTTTTTTAAAGAAAATTACCCTAACAAATATGAAACCAAAGATACGGGTGAGGCGTACAGGAAAATAGTTCTTCAAAGGCTTAGTATTCTTGATGAAAAATTTGTTCCGATGCTTAAAAAAGCAATTTCTTTTGAGCCGATAAATGATATTGAAAAATTTATAACGGAAAACGTGTGCGATATTGAAGATGATATTGACATTATCGCTATGCAGGAAAATATTCTTTATTACAAGCAACAGGAGGAAATTGCCGCAAGATTTGAAAGCAAGCTTGAAAAACTTTTTGATATTTGCGACGTTTTTTCTAAAATTGAGAAACTGCGTTCACTCTACAATATACAGCAGTTTTTAATTGATTACGGCACATATAATGATTATCTTTTACAGCTTGAAAAAGCAAATGCCGATTTAAAGCAATATGAAACCAATATTGCAGAATTAAATAATAAATATACCGAACTTGAAAAATTAATTTCCGCTCTTGAAAGCGAAAAAAGCAAGCTTAACGAGGACATTCTGCTGTATAGGGTCAATAATAGTGTTGACAGGCTGGAGGAAGATGAAAGCCGTTTCAAAAATGATATTGAAAAGTATGAAAAATCTCTTGAAAAATTTATTTTAACTGTAAAAACAATGTCGGTACAATGGTTGGAGATACTTAAAAAATTAAAGTCTGTATGTGATAACAATGAAATAATTATGGCTGTTGAAAACACAGAAAAATTTTTAAGCAGGACAGAAAAATTTTCCGAAAAAGATTTTGAACAGCTTTCGCATAATTATTTTTCAAAAATAAGGGAAGCATATTATGAATTGGAAAAATTTATTGAACCTGTTTTAAATCATCTGAAAAATGAAATAGATGAACTTAAAAATAATTCTTCGGAATTAAGAAATCAAATAAACGCATTGAAACAGGGAATAAAGCCGTATCCCTCAAAAGCGGAAAAGCTTAAAAAGGCAATTTCAGACGGACTGAAGGAAAAGTATAATAAAACTGTTCCGGTGGATTTCCTTGCAGATTTGGTTGAGGTAACTGACGAGGAATGGCACAATGCTGTTGAGGGGTATTTCAACACTCAGCGTATGAATATTATTGTTCCGCCGCAGTATTTTATGGATGCGTATGAAATTTACAAAAAAGTCAGGGCTGACGGAAATATATATGAATATGCGGTTGTGGATTTGGAAAAGGTATATGAATACAACAGCAAACTTGTTCCAAATAGTTTGGCAGAAGTTGTTAAAAGTGATGATGAATATGTTCAGGCATATGTAAATTATCTTCTTGGGAAAGTCACGCGTTGTTACAGCGATGATAAGCTACGTGATTTCAGAACTTCTGTAACGAGAGAGTGTATGCTGTACAACAATTTTTCGGTAAAGTCTCTTAACCAGGACGCGTACCGCAACCCTTATATCGGAAGAAATTCCATTGAAAAACAAATTGAAAATAAAACAAGGATTTTAGAGGAAATTACTGAAGAATTAAACGAAAAAATTCAAAAGCATGACGCGATTGTCCCAACGGTTTCAACAGAATGGGATTTGAATGATAAGTACATTAATTCTACGGTAAAATCCGCGTTTGATACATATCAATATAAAAACGATGCGGAACGGGAGCTTGAAAAAATTCAGCAGTTGCTTGATAAAATTGATTTCTTTTGGATAGAAGAAATGGAAAAGAAGATTAACGAAAAAAATACTGCAATTACTGCCGCACATAAAGAGAAAGAAAAAACGTCTAATTATATTCTAAATTTTACTCGTGAAAAAGAAGATACGGTTCAAAAAATAATACCTGATTTGGAGAATAATATAAAAATATCGGGTCAGAAAATCAATGACGATTATACTGTCGATTTCAAAAACAGCGAGGGGATACCGAGATATAATTCCGAGTTGTCGGATTGCGGAAGTCCTGAAATGGTTGCTAAAAAGTTTATTTCTCCGATAAAAGGCACTATGTCTAAAATAACTTTGCAGGAAAATATACTCAGGGACAAAAGAAGCGAATATAATACACAAGAGCATATGTCTTTTAAGGTCTCGGACGTTTCGGATAATGACGAGTATGAAAGTGCATATCAGCAAATAAAGGACTATGAAATTCCCAAATATAAGGAGCGTATTGAAAAGGCTAAAAATGACGCTATGGAGCAGTTTAAAAGCGACTTTTTATATAAGCTCAGGTCGAATATTTCTACTGCATACGAAAAAATTGACGATTTAAACAATGCTCTAAAAATGACATGGTTCGGAAATGATAAATACAGGTTTGAAGTAAAGCCTAATCCTGCATATTTGGAATATTACAATATGATAATGTCGCCGCTTCTTGATAACGGAAATGTCGGCTTATTCAGCTATGAATTTACCGAAAAATATAAGAGCGTGATTGATAATTTATTCGCGCAAATTGTAAGCTATGACGATGATGAGAGTAAGACGGCAAAAAGCGTTGAGAAATTCAGCAAATATAAAACTTATCTGTCCTTTGATTTGCTTTCCACCGACAGCAACGGCAGAACGGAAAGGTTTTCCAAATCTATGTACACAAAGTCGGGCGGCGAAAGCCAAACGCCGTTTTATGTTGCTGTTCTTGCATCCTTTGCACAGCTTTACAAAGTCAATCTAACCAATGAGTACGGAAACACGGCAAGAATAGTTATTTTTGATGAAGCATTCAATAAAATGGACGGTGAACGAATAATTGAAAGCGTTAAGCTTTTAAGAAAATTCGGTTTGCAGGCTATAATATGCTCTCCTCCCGAAAAAGCGGCAGACGTTGCGCCTGTTTCCGATAAAACCCTATTGGTTTATAAGGAGGCTGACGGCGGTATATATAGGTCAACGGTAATTGAATGGACTAAAGAAATGGGTGAAATATAAATGGATTACAAGGCACTTGTACTCAATAAACTGCTCGATAAATTTGAGGTGCGTACAGAAGGCTCAAACCGCAGAGTTCTTATCAAATGCAATAAAAAGGAAATAAATATTCCCGATATTGAGAGCGATAAATACAATATATTCAGAAATGATATGCTGTCTTTAAAATCTCTGAATTATATTGATTTTGACTGGGTGCAGAAAAATTATATAATTGATAAAATTTGGCTTACGATTGACAATGTTTCTAAAGCGTATCGTTACCTCGGGCGTGAAAATAAAAACAGTAAAATTAATTATGTTATTGACTTGATTGATAGTGCAATAAATGAGACAGAACACTGTTGGGTATGTGATTATTTTTTGCAAACGCGTGATAATATTGTTAAAAGTAATAAGCTTACAGGAATATGGAACGGCGGTCATAAGTTTATTACCGATTTTACAGACGCCCTTGTAAATATAAGTAAGTTAAGTGGAAAATCCGTTTCAATGCGGGCTTTCAGCGTAAATGTTTACGGCGATTCAAAATATTTTGAGCGTGAAATAAAACAATATGTTGTATCTGTAATTAAGAATTTCGAGCCCGATTTGTCTGATCCAGATGAAATAAGCGACAGAGAAGCTCTCGCTCAAGTAGGAATTATTATGATGCCTGAAATTTTTGAATTTTGCGGAAATGTAAAAATTTTATTTGATAATGGGACTGTTGATTTTTCCCCGATAAAAAAGGGAGCCTGTATTTCGAGTGAATGCGTATCGGATATTTGCAGAGCGGATATATTTGATACTGACAGGATTATATTTATTGAAAATAAAACCAACTATTCGGAATATTGCTTGAATAATAAAAATGAGCGTGAATTGGTTGTTTATCACGGCGGATTTTACAGTCCGCAGCGCGGTGAGTTTTTTAGCAAATTATGTTCAAAGGCAAATATACCTGTTTGTTTTTGGGGAGATATTGATTACGGCGGATTTAAAATGTTTGTCAGACTGAAAAAGAATATAATTAATAACTTACAGCCGTTTAATATGGATATTTCAGCATATAATTCACATAAGAAAAACGGATTAAAGAAAAATGATAATTATATTTTAAAGCTGAAAGAACTGCTGAATAATCCCGATTACACAATATTTTATGATGTAATTTCGGCAATTATACTTGAAAAAATAACGGTTGAGCAGGAAAGTTTTATTGAAAATGAATTGCTTTAGGCGCGTATTATTTAATTAACGGCATAATTATCAGCTAAATAAATTTCTATGTATTCTTAAAATGCTCGTTCACAATCTCATTTAGCTGCGCTGAAATTTCCGAAAAATCGCTGTTTAAATCCAGCGTTTTAACGCTTATGCGGTTTCCGCTCATATGGTAAACATTATCGGGCTGTATACTTTCATCTGTTTTTGCGTAAAGAAGCATACCTGAAACAGTGCGCTGTTTATCACCGAACTCCGCATCTTTATTTTTAACATAAGTAAATATCTGATACAAATTAGCAGAGTGTAAAGTATGTGCATCATAGTGCGTCTGTACTGTACGGGTATAATACTTCGCGTCAATAATCAGCGTTTTGTTGCCTTGTGAAAGCGTAATATCACTCTGCATAACAGGCAGCATTGTTTCCATTCTGTCGTCCAAAGCCCAAGGTATCCGCGATGCCGCAGCTTTAACCTGCGGACATTCTTTTATATAATATTCAAGAATAAATTTTTCATATAATCTGTTCATTCGCTGCTCATCAATAAACGACGCTAATTTATACTTTCCGTTATCCGTAGTCAGCAGCATTCCCTCCAGTACAAGCCTGCAAAGGTTTATAAGCATTTGGTAGGTACTGTTGTTCTGACGAAAACGAATTGACGTCCATCGTATTGATGACGGGTCAAGCATATTAACATTTGAGAAAAACAACATCTCTTTTTTTAAATCGGTTTTGTATTTTACATCAACATCTCCATACTGCAGCAAAAGCATAACCGTTGTTTTCAGTATCATATTCAGCAAGTTATTTTCCGAAAGCTCATCATATTCGCAGGTCAATACGTGTTTTCCGTTAATACGATTTTTAATCGTGCCGGATATATCTATCTTTCCCCGCATAACCGCAGTATCTTCTTTACAGTTTGAATATTCACGATACAATCCCTGCTTTAATTGTTTTCCGATACCTTTAGCAAGAATTGCGGCAAACAGATTATGCAAGTTCTCAAATTTTTCTGCGGCAACACTTTCATACCCGCCTTGCTTCAAGTCAGTAAATGCGTAGGAAAGCATATAATAGATATTTTTTATAAATATGCTTTTATCTTTTATCATTGAAATATACCATGCAGAATATTTTCCCAACGCTGTAATTCATTTGCATTATCAAACCAGTATTCCCTGAGCGTAGGAAGAATATCATAATCTACAATTGAACGCAGCCATTCGTCTGTGCAGCTGACACAATTACAAAAATAGCTGTGTCCAATGCAGAAACCCTTTCCAAGAGATTTATCAAGAACTATTTCTTTATTTAATTCCTTTATGTTAGCAATTAATTCGTTAAAAGCGTCATTATTTAGATTATTTTGATACCGAATAAAACCCTCGGAATCAAATCCCGGTTCAACATCCAAAAAGCTGAAACGTCTCCGCAGCGCATAATCAATCATCGCAAGACTGCGGTCTGCGGTATTCATCATACCGATAATATAAATATTTTTTGGTACCGAAAACGGCAATCCGTTATAGGCAAGAGCAACTTCTGTATCTCTGTAATCGCGTTCTATCAGCATAAGAAGTTCGCCGAAAATTTTACTCATATTACCGCGATTGATTTCATCAATAATAAAAAAATATTTTTTATCGGGCTGACTTGCTGCTTTCTGACAAAAGCGATAAAAAATTCCGTATTTAAGTTCAAAGCCGTCGTCTGTCGGTCTGTAACCCATTACAAAATCCTCATAAGAATAATTTTGATGAAACTGCACAAATTCAATTCGGCTTTCGTCTTTTTCACCCATTATTGAATACGCCAGCCGTTTTGCCGAAAAAGTTTTTCCTACACCCGGTGCGCCCTGTAAAATAATATTTTTCTTATTTTTGAGAACCGCTGTAAGATTTTCGTATTTTTCCTTGCTCATATACACATCTTCAAGAAAATTCTCTTTTGTATATGTATCTAAATTTGTGCACAGATTAATGCTGTTTAAATCAACCTTTTCCAATGCCTCGGAAAGCTCGTCACGCAGCCTCCATAAATAGCTGCCGTTTTCGTCGTTGTTTGCATTTCTGCCTATGTAAAGAACCGTCCACCAAATTGGAGAACCATCTTCCCGTTTCATTAGCGGACAGCTTGTTTTCTCCGCAACACGGCGTGCAAGCGCAACGGAGCCGCTATTGTAAAAATTAAAATTTTCTCCATACTTTTCCGCAAGCTGAGTACAAGTAGCTGCTCCGCCGTAATCTTTCATACGTTTCATAATTTCAAGACTTTCGTTTGTAAATACCGTACTGTCAGCAAGCAGCCGAACCCAGTCGTCAACAGTTAATTTCGGTTCATAATCGGTCGGAAACCATTTATTATAATAACGGCTGATGTAAAAACCAACATCTATTGTCAGCGTTTTTAATTTTGTATCAGGGTAACAAGTATCCGTGAGTTGATTTTTGAAAAGACCTATAAGTTCCATATCGCGCGTCAGTTCATTACAGATTTCATCATAAAATTTATAAAAATTTCTGATATTGTCTGCATAAGCGCCTTTTTTGAATTTGTAATCGTTTCCCAACTCGTTAGCTACTGTTTTAATTTCGCTGAATTTATAAATATAATATTTGTCCGGGAAACGCAGCCATAGGTATGTACTGATTGCGTTTTCTGTTTGATAATGCGACCCTGCACCGTTCCCATACTTTTCAAGAAGAATTTGGGATTTCAGTTTAAAGGCATTAATACGTTCATAAATATCATCGTTCTCATCAAAAAGCGCAATGAACATTGATTTGACTTCCTCAGGAGCGATTTTGGCAAAATCCGTAATCATTCGCGCCGGGAAATAATTAACAGACGCAAGCAAATTTGCTGTTTTTGAGAGCGAACGCGCGAGCATATCAGCAAAATCCGATGATTTTATATCCCAATTATCCTGAAAACATTTTATTGCCTCCCACTTATATTTTTCACTTTTCCAATTTGCAGATACAAAGTCCTGCTTATATTTAATAAGAACATCTTTTAAACGGGATTTGTCAAACATAAATTATTTCCTCCAATGCGATTTTGTAAACTTACATATTTTGGTATAAATATGTCAAGCTATGTTTATTTAATTATACCACAAAGCTTGACAAATTGCAACATAGATTTTGTCTTATTTTTAAAGTTAAAATGTACATTTTTACAGAGAATAATTTGTGCAGCAACACGAATTTTTTGTTTTTAAAATATGTTTTTCGGAAAACTTTTTTGCTGTCCTGAAAATGACACATCTATATATGTTATAATAGTAATGTATAAAATATAGTATAATTTATGTTGAAAATTCTAATGTCGGTTCTTCTTATGACAAGTTTGAGTGTAATGGAGAAATAAGTAATAAAAGGCAAAATATTGTCAAAAAGTATTGCATTTTCTTTCTATTTATGCTATAATTAAATAGGTGTCTATAACTGTAAATTATTTATTCTTAGGTGATTAAATATGTATAAAATGTTAAAAATTCAAATGTCCTTGATATTCAGACAAACTAAAATTGAGAGAATCATTTCTTTAATGTTAGTTTTTTCGATTTTACTTATGACGGCAGGTTGTTCCAATGCTCCACCGTCCCCTGCTATATCCGATGCCAACCCTCAAACCATTGCGGAGAACATCGAAGTGGAAAATGTAATTACCGAAAATGAACTTCATGAATTCATTACTGCTGAAATATATTTGCAGGAAATTGTTGTTGCGGAAAATAAAATTTCTGAACTGTTTCTTGAAGAGGAAACAATCAGCGAGGTTATATGTTGTAAAACCATTTATGTTCCGCAGGAAAACATAGATGATTTCTCAGAAAAAAGCCAGACCGCTCACCTTTTCGGCGAAGGTATAAATCTCAAATCCGTTCTAACCAAAGTTGCCGTTGGGACAGGTGTAATTGTTACTGTTGTGGTCTTGGATAAAATCGGACTTCCTGAACCCATAGCAAGTGCAGTTGTTGCTGCGGCGGATGAATCACTGAAATTTGCAGGTAGCGGTGCGGCGATAGGCTCTTTATTCGGCGGTCTGACAGGTGCAGCCGATGAAATTGATGAAACAGGTAGAACATTGGCAGTAATTGGATTTGCAGCAGCAACAGCTGGGCTTATCCTTTCAATCGTGCATTTGGTGGCTGCTGTTCCGTCGGGTGGAATCACAACCATTGCAGCGGCAGCAGGAATCAAGTTGGTAATTGCAGGAATATCAACATTAGCTGCAACAGCAGGAACTGCCAAAGCAGGATATGATGCAGTTAAAACTTTCACATCTACAGATACTGCCGACATTGACTGGAATAATGTGGATTGGGATAAGGTTGGAGTATCGGCAGCAGAAAAAGTTATTGAGAATGCCGCAGACGGTTACATGTGGGGTGCTATTATCGGTACAGTTTATGGTGGTGCTGAGGGATATGAGTATTATCATAAGTATAATACACCATACACTAATTACGAAAAGCGATTACGACAAGTGAAAACAATGAAAAAAGGTATTGGTGAATGGACGGGCGAAGTAGGCGAATCTGACTTCGTTCTAAAAGAACCTATTGTTTCTCAAGACGGAACAAAAATAACAAGATGTACATATAAGAATGCAGTTCCAGATTTTTCAGAATTTCAGAAAGCGCAGGTTAAAATACCTAATATGACTGATAAAAGATTAGGAAGTGGCGGAAACTTCAAGCAAGCAAATAAGGTACTTGCAGAATATTGGACTAAAATAAAGCATAATGGTAAAACTTGGAGTATTTCTGATGTTGAAACATACATAAAAAGTTATAACTTTACTTGGCATGAAATGAGCAATATGGAATATATGCAATTAGTACCATATGAAGTAAATGATACATTTAAACATTATGGCGGTGTTGCCGAGTATAACGCTATGATAGGTCAGGAAGGAGAGGATGTTTTTGATTGAGTCATTGGATATAAATGTTTGGGGAAGAAAATTTACGCTTCCTGTTGATTATGATTGCTACGATGGAGAAACTGTAACAAGTTTACAGATTGACGCATTTAACAGTTTTGTTTCTAATACAGAATTGATTGCAAATTCCAAAAGCTATGTTGAGGAATTTTGCCGAAAACAAGTAATGGACGATGAGGAGAATGTCAAAAAGGATAACATATTCAGCTATATCAAGCCGGAATGTATTTTTGTGAAACGTGATAAAGAACACCCGCGAATTGCGTTAATGTGCAAGTATCGTTATGACTTGGAACATGGATTGGCTGTTGTCTTTTCCTCAAAAGGTGAAATTACAGTAGGTATTCAGGATATAATTCTTTGATAGAATACCATTTTAATAATCAATTATTATTGAAAAAGGAGTATATAAGATGAAAAAATTTAAAAAACTCACGGTTCTGCTGACTATGGCACTTGTACTGAGTTCATTGACAGGATGCGGAGAAACAACATATTTAGCGGACGGAAGTTTCTTCTACAGCAGCGATAAGGGGCATACATACGGCGACGGTACTAAGGAATACGCAATCGGTGATACTGTGTATATGAAAGTAAAATTCAAGGTTACCTCAAATAAGAAAAAGATTTCACAGGTCAAAGTCGTTCTTACAATTCCAAGCATTCAGAATGTTGATGCGAAGTATATGGACGGACAGATTATTACGCCGAATTTTGACGCAGTGAATAATGTGACAACATATGAATTTACCGCAAACGCGTCAAGGGAAACAGCAGACCAGGAGTGCGTTATCCAGTTTGTTCCGAATGCAGTCGGAGAAGTTCCGATGACATTAATATTTGATGATAATGTCGATCCTTCATATGATAAGCAGAGTACGCTGATATTCGTTGAAGCTGCGGCAGACAAAACGGAGGAAAATGAAGAATGACAAGATATTGGATTAGGCATAGATTATTATTTTCTTTTCTTTTTGATGTTACTGTTGCTTTGGTGTCAGTTTTGCTGGTGGTGTATCCATTTATCAATCAACAGGCAGATATGTATAATTCACAGAGCATATATAAGAATACAGATATTGATTTTATCGCACCTGAACCGTCGTTTGAACAAATAAACGAATTGTCGGGAGTCCATGGGATAGATAAGGTGTTTCCGTTCTTTTTGACAAAGACATCGGTAACCGTAAACGGCGTATCCCGCACGACAACAATATTATTAAGTGACCGGTTGGATAACGTTGATATAACTATGTATAACAGCAGTCGTATTATAAAGAAATCATCTTTAGAATACAATAATTCTATTCTTGTTGATTGGCAATTCTGTCATGATACATCGGCAGATATAGGTGATACGGTGTTTTTTTCTATCGGCGGTACAAATGCAGAGTACAAAATTTATGCCATATATGAAACAAACAATATATACGAAGGAGGAGCAATCCTTGCACAGCTCAATACCGAGCAAAAGGATTTAATCGTGCAAAATGCCCAAAACAATGGGTATTCGGGAATGTATGTATCTGCAAGTAATTATGCTGTTTGTCAGACATACATGACTAAAGATTATCGACCTTTGGGCAGACTAAAAGCTCGTAAACAATTTGCTAGTGACGAACAGTATCAAGTTCACTATGATGCAATTATGTCATCCGGATATACAAATGAAATTACAGATTTTCGTGTAAGAGAGAACAGCCTTGATAAAAAAGCAAGTGTCTTAATGATTTGGTTAGGTGCAGGTATATTTGCCGTAATAGTTATTGTTTACAATGTTATTATGTCAAGTCGTGGCTGTGAAAAAGGGTACTTCACTAAACACTGCATACCAAAAGGGCAGAATGTTAAGCCTTACTATGTATATTCATTTATTTGTGAGTTATTGGTTTTTGCTGTGGCTTATGCAATTATATTATTTTATAAAGTAAAATCTTCATCTGATTACATTCCCAATACAATGATTGGCGTTGAAGTTGCAGTTATTCCTGCGGTAGTTCTGATAGCTGAATTGCTCAGCTTTATAATGAATAAATTTATGGTTAAGGGGATTAATCAAAATTAAAAAAGTAAAATAAATACTTTAAAATAAGGCTTACAATTAATTTAATCCAGCAACGGAGCAGGTGATATACATTGAAAAAATGTGTGACATTTCATACAGAACCGCAAAAAATACTATTTGTTATGCTGACTTTTATTGTAATTTCGTTTCTGTTCGCCTTGTTTTTGCTAATATCTGTTAAAAGTTACTGCATGCAATTATACTCTGTTATACAATCAAATTATATTTATTCAGCAATTACAAGAGAACCTACATTTGAAAATGACTATTACCGTTTTAATGCCGGAATAAGCTTTGCCGTATCCCCTGATTCTCAAACAGGGCTAAATGCTGATATTATTATGCAATCAAGAGATTCTCAATATGATGATTCAATTTATTGGAATGCGGACAAACTTAGTGAGTATGGCATTGCAATTTCCAAAAATTTAGCTAAGTTTTATGATTTGCATTTGAATGATAAATTATATTCAAAACACATTGTTAATGGTGGTATTTACGAGTATTCCATAGAATATATCATTCCTGAAACGGCTAATGTGAGGATTTCCAAAGACAAGAGCTATAACAATGGAATTATCATTATGGGTTATGATGGGCAATATGTCGATAATGTCACACATAACAGCATTGCATTTACAAAGGACTCTATTGATGAACTTTCTGTAAATGGCATGCCGGAAGACATTATTTATCGTGAGGATGAAATAATTGCGGTGCTGAAAAATATTGTGCCATATTTATCGGTTTGCATAGTTATTTTTATTACAATTACAATTTTGAGTACCTTTTTATTTACAAAAAGTATATCATATAATTTTATAAGGCTTGTAATGATGGGATTTGAGAAAAAACGGCTGAATAAATCGTATTTTAGATTTGTTTGCGGATTCGGATTATTGTCAATAGTGATTTCACTGGTTCTGTCGAATGTTATATTTTTGATTATTGAAGTTTCTGCAGTAGAAATATTGATTTTGACAATTATAACTTTAATTGAACTTATCACTTTATTTATAACGTCTGCAATATTAAATAAACATCTATGGAGGAAATAGCGATGAACAGTATTCTAAGTATAAAAAATCTGTCAATACAGATAAAACAGCGTACTTTAATGCAAAATATTTCCTTTGATATAGGTCATGGTGAAGCGATTTTGCTGTCAGGAGAAAATGGTATCGGCAAAAGTACGATTTTAAAATGTATTATGCAATTGGAAACTGATAACAAAAAAATTAGCGGTGAAATTACTCATAATGCATTTGGGAATATTTTTAAGTTAGACAATGAAGAACTCCAACGTTTTCGTGCAAGCATAGCCTATATACCGCAAAAAGACGAATATTCCGAAATGGGAAGAATCCAAGTTAGAGATGTAATCAGCAATAGCTGCGAAGCTCACACGGGCGGAGATATGAGTTGCTCCGAGGTTAATGAACTTATTGATAAGTGGCTGCCAAGGCGAGGTGATAACAGCCGTATTTTTGATGCAAAGTCAAATCCCGGAAAATTCAGCGGTGGAGAACAAAGACTGCTGTCAGTATTTTCTGTGATTGCGACTCGTTCAAATTCCGATCTTTTGATTATTGATGAACCGTTGAATAATCTGGACTATGTCAATGCAAGATATATAAGCAATCTTATCAATAAGGTTATCAGAGGAAATCCGCAAATGGGTTTACTGATGATAAGCCATTGTAGAATATTTCCTTTTATTACTCGTGAGATAAAACTCTCACCTGAAGGCGTATGTGAAGTATTGGAACATTATGTTTGTCATAGTTGTTTTGGTAAACCTGATGAAAATGGATTTTATAATTAAAAATATATCACTTGACAATAAAAGTGTTACTGTCAGCCTGATAATTTGAAAATTATGATATATTTGAAATTTTAAAAATGATGATTGTTAAACACAAGTTATTTAAATCAGCTGTCCTGAAAACGGCACACCTATATATGCTATAATAGATATATAAACTAAAAAAGCGAGGTGTACTTTATGCAGGACGCATATTTTATCACGATAACGGGACTTAACCACTATTACGGAAAAAAGCCCTTTGAAATCGGACGTATTTTCAAAATTATCAAAGAGCCCGACAACGATTATGACAATGAGGCGATTTGCGCTTTTCTGCCGTTTATTGAGAAAATCGGGTACGTTGCAAACAGCACAAACACCGTATTTCAAGGTACTGTAAGCGCTGGGCGGCTTTATGACAAAATCGACGATTACGCTTACGCGAGGACTATGTTTATTACCCACAGCTCGGTTATCGCGCTTGTTCTTGATAAGGACGATGTTGAAAATTCCGATGAGGAAAAATCCGAAAATAAGGTTAAGGTTTCGGGGAAAAAGAAATCAAAATAATAAAAAATCCCTATGGGATTTAAGGGAGAATTATATTATCAGGAGGTTATTATGTTAATTTCAGAATTGAATTTTCGCAGTGTTTACCACAAAATCTTTATAATATGTGACCCCGATTTATCATACATATCAGATTTATTTGAGTATGATGAAAGTACAAACGGAATAATGGTGTACGGTTATATTGATTATGAGGCGGGACTTACTTATGAAATACTTTCCTGCGTTAAAATATCAGATGATAATACCATTTATGTTTACGGTGGAAATGAGGGAGTTACTTTTAAATTAAGAAATGGCAGCGTAAAAAATAAAAAGGCGTTTTTTATTGAAAATACTAAAATGTATGAAGAAATGTTTGCTGAGAAAGTAAAAAGTGTCAACGAGGGGTACTGTTGTT
The DNA here is from genome assembly GCA_023665505.1 of Ruminococcus sp. Taxonomy (GTDB): domain Bacteria; phylum Bacillota; class Clostridia; order Oscillospirales; family Ruminococcaceae; genus RGIG8773. The sequence continues at coordinate 3,734 of JAMPDU010000018.1, read as the reverse complement.
CGGCACAAATAAATAGTACAAGAAAGCTGCAAATTTTGGATAGCAGTCGTAATCAGGATTATCCCGATGATGTTATGGTAATTTTGTTTAAAGAAGATAATCAGCCGGAGGGTTGTTGGGTACGATGCAGCGGTCTTGCTGACAATTCAATTAAAGGTATTTTATTAAACGAACCTAATCAAGATTTCTCTGTGCATTTAAATTCGGAAATTGATTTTAATGTACTGAAAAATGATGACGGCAATTTTATGTGTGTTGCTATTATTGAATAGAAATTTTTCTTGAATATATTAAAAAGTTGGTGTAAAAATGAGCAACGAGAATAAAAAATGGAGTACAGAACAGTATATAGATTACAGCGGAGTTTCCTCAGGAATAAAAAAGATTTGGCAGACAAAAGCAGACGAGCTTATAAAAAATCCCGAATATCGCGATGCTATAAACAGTTACCGCGACACGCTGCTGCTCGATGATATTCTGGTTGATGGTTTTGATAGGTCAACGTTTGAGGCTATGGAATATCTTATGATGACAAATATGGGCGGTGGATTGCCTATTGAGGGCTTTTATGAAATGAAAGAAAAAATATTTGAAATTGCGGGCAGAAATGATTGACATTCGGCAAAAAATCAAGTATAATTATTTAAAAGATATTTTTTGCGGAGATGATAAAAATGTCCGACAATGTAAAAAACGCGAACCAGCGTTTGAAAATTTTGTACTTATATAAAATACTTTTGGAACAGACCGACGAGGAACATTCCATAACAATGCCCGAAATTATTAAGCGTCTTGAAAGTTACGGGATTTCCGCAGCTCGCAAGGCTCTTTATGAAGACATTGAGGCGCTGCGGGCGTTCGGTCTGGACGTGGTTTCTCTCAAAGGCGGAGCGTCGGGATATTTTGTTGCGAACCGTGATTTTGAGCTGCCCGAACTGAAATTGCTTGCAGACGCGGTTTGTTCATTGCGGTTTCTGACCGTGAAAAAGTCAAACCAGCTTTTGAAAAAAATCGAGGGGCTTTCAAGCGTTTATGAGGCTAAGCAAATTCACAGGCAGGTTTATGTTGCAAACCGCGTAAAATCAATGAACGAGCGGATTTACATAAACGTTGATGTGATACACCGCGCGATTGCGGAGGGAAAACAAATTTCTTTCAAATATTTTGATTACAATATCGAAAAAAAGAAAAAATACAGGGACGGTTTGCGGGTTTGTTCGCCGTACGCGATGACTTGGGACGACGAAAGATATTATTTGATTGCGTTTTATGAAAAATACGGCGGAATTTCAAATTTCCGCGTTGACAGAATGGACGGAATTACAATACTTGACGCGCCGATTGTGAAAAAGCCAGCAAATTTTAATATTGCGGAGTATATGAATTCGACATTTTCGATGTTCAGCGGCGAGGTGCGGGAGGTGAAATTACGGTTTAAAAACGACCTTGTGAATATCGTTTTCGACCGTTTCGGAAAAGATATTTTTATCGTCCCCGACGGTGACGAGCATTTTATTGTGCGGGTAAATGTCAAGGCGGAGCAGCCGTTTTTCGCATGGCTTTTTATGTTTGGAACAAACGCGGAAATTATTGCTCCCGAGGAGCTTAAAAACCGTTATAGGGAACAGCTTTGCGGGGTTTTGGGAAATTATAAACGAGGCGATAATTTTGAAAAATAAAAATAAGATTTTGCCAATTCCCGACGGTTTCACCGCCGATGATATAAAAATCGAATCAAGTGTTTGCACGGGTGAAAAAACTATCGGATTTTACAGTCACGCCGATAAAAAACTGCACTATGCCGAACTTGTGAGAAACAATGCCGATATTGAGGATTTTTATGGGAAATACGGGGTTGAAATTTGCCGTAAATAATTAAAATGTAAAAATTATCGCGCACCCTCTTGACAAATTACTGAATTTGGAGTATAATAATCGTAATTCAGTAAATGATGTTAATTGGAGGCGTTGATATGTTTATAGGACGAAAATCAGAACTTGCTTTGCTTGAAGATATGTACGGAAGAGAGGTATGGCCGCAGGTGCTTTTTTGAGTAATTTGAAACGATATACTATATTTTTATTTGTAAATGTATATAAATTTTAAAGACTATTGCGGAGGAAAATGATTATGATAAAAGAGCAGTTAAAAAGATTAATTGGACGTCCGGGGGCATATTTTGGATATGAGTCATATAATTTCAAAGAAGTTATTTCTTTATTAAACGGATATGTTCTTGCGCAAAAAGAGTATTCAAATATTGATGAGGGAAATTATATGTCATATGTTGTCAATGAATTATCTAATGAATATAATATTAATTCATATATGCATATAGTTGATTTATTTAATTTGATATACCCAAATAATAGCGAAGAGGAAAAAACAGTTTTATTATATAATATAATAAAAAAATATTCAGATACACAAAACTATAAATAAATATTATCTTAAGGTTAATGGCATATAAAAATTTATTTGGTGTGAAACATGTAAGTACATTGCGTTCGATAAAATTAATAGAGCGCGTTACGCCGTGCGGTGACGGCGATTCGTCCAAAAAAAGCTTATATAAAATTGCTGACAATTATTATTTGTTTTGGTACAAATTTATATTTTCAAATATGAGTTATTATGAGCTGTTGGACGCCCCCGAAGCGGCTGAAGAAATTATGCGGGAGCTGCCCTCATATATGGGCGGAATTTTTGAAAATATTTGTCTGCAATATATGATAAGGCTTGCAAAAATGAAAAAATTGCCTTTTGTTCCGCACAGTATCGGCAGGTGGTGGGGCGCAAATCCGCATACAAAAAAAGCAGGACGATATTGATATTTTGGCACTTAATAAGAGCGGTAATTCGGCAATTTTCTGCGAGTGCAAATTTAAAAATACTGCTTTTGATTTGAAAGAATATGACGATTTAATTTGCGTTTCAGAAATATTTACAAAGCCCGAAAAAAGATATTTTTATCTTTTCAGCAAAGGCGGATACACGAAATCCGTGCGTGAGAGAGCCGAAAAAGACGGGACGGTATTGGTTTTGGTTGATGATTTGTTTGATATTTAATTTTTTGCAATTAATAAAAAATAACTGCTACACTATAAAGTGCAGCAGTTAAAAACAGGGTTATTTCAGCGTGCTATACGGCTTGATTTTCTCAGCAATAACAGCCTTTTCGCCTGTAGTAGGGTAATTTTGTCAGAATTTTTGCTGTCAAGGTACATTAATTGCTTGATAAGATTGTCTGCACTTGCCGCGTTAATCTCGTTTGTCAAAAAGATTTTGCTCTCTGCGAGGAGCACGTCCTCAATCGGCACGAGTCAGTACCCCGCACGCTTTCTTTGATAATATTGCTCATAATATTACCATCTTTCTCAAAAAATTATTTCAGCGAACCCGCTGTTAAAAACCTCGGTTTTGTCAAAGATTTTGACCTTTCCGCCGACTTTTTCTGCGAGTTTGTTGATGTTGAAATTGTTGTAGTTGAACGCTGCCAAAATGCTGACAAAAAACAGCTTGAAAATTGTACAGCATCCGTTGATACTTTCGGTGTAAAAGTCTATATCGTACCCCGGTGTCCAGTCCGCAAACATATATACGAAAGTCTCCTTGAAAAGCGTGCCGACCGTCGTGAAATCGTTAATTTCGTACAGCGTATAACGCTTCGTCATATAGCAAATTGTTTTGTAAAATATCGAGAACGTATTTGTATTGAATTTGTTGTCAAAGT
>JAMPDU010000189.1 GCA_023665505.1 Ruminococcus sp. | reverse complement strand
CTGTACCGCGACAAAAACCCCTCGCAGCCGCCGTATCTGCCGTAATATTTCTCAATTTCCGCCCGCGACGGGTCAAAATCGGCGTACAGCGGGTCGGCCTCGTCGATGTAGTCCGCAAGGGCGTGGCGGAGCTTTTCCTCCGTCTCCCCGTCAAGAATGCCGTCGGCTTGCAATTCCGTTCCCGCCGCTGTTTCGGGGACTTTTTCCAAAACAGTTCCCACCGTAACAGCCGCCGAGGTTTGACTTATGGGGGAAATGCCGTCGTCCGTCTCCCTCGCGCAGGAGGTAAGAGTTCCCGCCAAAATAGCGGTAATTGCCAATATTTTGTAATTCGACATATTTTTCACAACCTTTCACTTATATATACGAAAAACAGAGGTGAAATCTTACCGATATTTTCTAAATATTTTGTGAACTTTCCGTAAAAAATGTCATAAAGCAAACTTGCCCCGTAATCCCCCGATTTGCAAAACCCGTAAAAATACCGTTTTTTTGCGTACTATTTGTTAATAATATTCAAATCCCTTGATTTTTGCTTGAAAATGTGGTATAATTTACATATTATTTTATAAAGAAACGGAGCAATGAAAAATGTCACATTGGATTGAAAAAACCAATATATACCACATCTACCCCCTCGGGTTCTGCGGCTGCGAGAAATTCCGCTCGGAGGCAAAGGACCTTGACAAAGGCAGGATTTTAAAGGTAATCGAGTGGATACCCCACTTGAAAGAAATGAACTTCAACGCCGTTTACTTCGGACCGCTTTTCGAGTCCTTCGAGCACGGCTACGACACCACCGACTACTACACCGTGGACAAGCGTCTCGGCACAAACGCAGAGTTTAAACAGGTCTGCGACGAGCTGCACAAAAACGGCATACGGGTTATACTTGACGGCGTTTTCAACCACGTGGGCAGAGACCACGCCGCTTTCAAGGACTTGCAGCAGAACGGTCAAGGCTCGCGGTACAAGGACTGGTTCGCGGGGGTAAACTTCGGCGGACGTTCCCCTTACGGCGACAATTTCTCCTACGAGGGCTGGAACGGTCACTACAACCTCGTCAAGCTGAACCTTTACAACAACGAAGTGGTTGAACACCTTTTCGGCGCGGTAAAAATGTGGATTGAGGAATGGGGCATCGACGGCATACGTTTTGACGCGGCGGACTGCCTCGCCAACGATTTCATCAAGCGCATACACCGCTTTACCCGCGACCTGCGCCCCGATTTCTGGCTTATGGGCGAAATCATTCACGGGCAGTACAACCGCTGGGCTAACGGCGAGATGTTCGACTGCGTTACCAATTATCAGTGCTACAAGGGAATTTATTCCTCCCACAACGACAGGAATTATTTTGAAATCGCCCACTCAATCGAGTATCAGAACGGTCAGTACGGCAACCTTTATATGTACAATTTCCTCGACAACCACGACGTTGTGCGCCTTATGTCGGTGCTGAGAAACCCCGCCCACGCCGAGTGCTGCTACACCATGATGTACGGTATGTACGGCGTACCCTCGGTTTACTACGGCAGCGAATTCGGCATTTACGGCGCAAAAGGTCAGGGCGCGGACGCGGACGTCCCCTTAAGACCCTGCCTTGAACTTGACAATATCCCCAACCGCAACGATGAGCTTATGCGGCACATCTCCAAACTGGGCGCGGTACGCCTTGCGGTACCTGCATTGCAGTCCGGCTCTTACGCAAAGCTCGACCTTAAAAATCAGACCCTGCTTTTCAAGCGGGAGCTTAACGGCGAAACCGCCTACATTGCCCTTAACATCAGCGACGGCGACTATACTTTCAGAATTGGCACTCATTACCAAAAACTCACAGATATGCTTTCCGGCAAGCAGTTTGAGGTAAACGGCGGAAACGCGGAAGTTACCGTCCCTCAAAACAAATCTATGATACTTGTGGACAGCAACCTTTCCGCAGGTATCGCGCCCGAAACTGAAACAGCTGCCGCGCCCGTCCGCGAAGAGGTTAAGACTGTTCCCCCCGTTCCCGAGGCAAAGCCCGAGCCTGTACCCCAGCCCGCGCCTATCCCCGAAAAAAATAACGGCATAAAAGGAATGGGAGTACCCCAAGGCAGGAAGATAGTCATAGGCGGTCACTACAAGCATTTCAAGGGCGGAGAGTACGTGGTGCTGAACGTCGCCAAAGACCACGAAACCTGTCAAGAACAGGCGGTTTATATGCAGATACACGACAAGCCCGTTATTTGGGTTAGACCTCTGGATATGTTCCTTGAGGACGTTGACGACCACGGCAACATCAAGCCGAGGTTCGCACTTATTCAGGACTGATAAAGCAATATCCCGATAGACCGTTTACGGAATATCGGGATATTTTCAGCTTATCTTACTGACAGCAGCTCTTTTTCTCGAAAGAAAGGCAGTCGGTACACTCGGGAACGGTGGGGTTAGCCTCGTGAGTGCCCACCTTGATGCAGTTAAGCGTGCAGTAGTGCTCGCTGTCCATATTGTGCTTGCAAGACGCAACATCGCATTTAATAGAAGGGTTTTTCATGGTAAAATCTCCTTATTTTCCGAAACGCCAACACTTTCTTATACGTATTTTTACGTACTTGCAAGGCTTGACGTTTCTTTCGGTTTAGCCGCAAATTTACTCGGCAAAAATATTATTTGCGGCAGTACTCATAAAATGCCATGTATTTTTTGGAATGACAAATTTTTATGAAAAATGCTTGAAATTCCAAAAAACATATGCTATAATATAAATTGGTATATTTTTTGTATTTACGAAAGGTACTGATTAAATATGAATATTAATATTCCCGAAAATGTGCTTTCGGTTATCGAAAGGCTGGAAAGCCGCGGCTTTGAGGCGTACGCCGTGGGCGGCTGCGTAAGAGACGCCATTCTTAACAAAAAACCCAAGGATTACGATATTTCCACTTCCGCGAAACCCGACGAGATAAAAGCCTGCTTTGAGGACTTTACCGTTATCGACACGGGTATCAAGCACGGCACGGTTACGGTAGTTTCCGAAGGAGAAAATATCGAGGTGACGACCTTCCGCGTCGACGGCAAGTACAACGACAGCCGTCACCCCGAAAAAGTGGAATTTTCAACCAGTCTCTCGGACGACCTCGCTCGCCGTGATTTTACAATTAATTCCATGGCGTACACCCCGAGAACGGGCATTGTCGACGAATTCGGCGGGCAGAAAGATATGTTCAACCGCAAAATATCCTGCGTGGGCAGCCCCGCGGTGCGGTTCGGGGAGGACGCTTTGAGAATAATGCGGGCTTTGCGGTTCGCCTCGGAGCTTGAATTCGACATTGACGATAAGACGGCAAACGCCGTGCACAATATGAAAGACAACCTGTTAAATATTTCCATAGAGCGGGTCTCGGAAGAGCTTATGCTCCTGCTTACGGGAATGTCGCCTTATAACGTCCTCACCAAGTTCGCGGACGTTATCGCGGTCATAATTCCCGAAATAAAGCCCTGCATAGGTTTCGACCAGCATAACCGCTACCATGTTTACGATGTGTGGAAACACAGCGCCGCCGCGGTGGAGCACTCCAAACCCGACCCGGACGTAAGGCTCTCTCTCCTGCTCCACGACATCGGCAAGCCCCACTGTTTCAAGCTCGACGACGAGGGCAACGGACAGTTTTTCAACCACGAAAAAATCGGCTCTGAAATGGCTGTAAATATCCTGCGGCATATGCACTTCCCCAACGAAACCATAGAGCGGGTCTCAAAACTTATAAAGTACCACTACGTCATTCCCCTTGACGACTATAAGGTGGTGCGCAAGCTGCTTTCCGCCGTGGGCGAGGAGGACTTCCCCCTGCTCATCGAGATAATGAAAGGCAACAACCGTGCCAAGCACAGCTCCTGCTTTGAGCGGATACACACCCTCGAGGCAATGCAGGCAAAGGCTAAAAAAATCATCGAAGAGCACCAGTGCATAAGCATTGCCGACCTTGCGGTCTCGGGCAACGATATGATAACCGTGGGCTATCAGGGCAGCGAGATAGGCAGCATTTTAAGCGTACTCCTTGACGCGGTTATGGACGACAAGGTGGAAAATACATACGGCGCGCTTATTGATTTTGCCAAGAAATACCATTCAGATAAAAAAATTTGAAAAAATTTCAATTTTGCTATTGACAAAAGTAATAATTTGTGCTAAAATATATAAGTCGCGGGTTGCAGGGCAGTCTGCGCTTATACGGAGAGGTGTCCGAGTGGTTTAAGGAGCCGGTCTTGAAAACCGGTGATCCCGC
>JAMPDU010000188.1 GCA_023665505.1 Ruminococcus sp. | reverse complement strand
GGGTGAAAATTTTCCCTCCGCAGGGCGCGGTGACGTACTCCTCGGTACTGCCCGTGGCGGGGTCGATAACGTCGCCGATGTGGTCGCCTTTTTGGATTTCCACCCAATGCTCAACGCAGGGGACGAAAATCCCCGCCGCCCCCGAATTGACAAACTCCACAGCTCTGTCCGCCGAAACTATGGGTTCGCGGACGGGCTCGGTTTCGCCGTCCCACATTCCCAAATTTTTCAGAAGATTGAAAATCCCCGCCGTCAGCTGCTCGCAGTATTCCTTGGTAATTCGCATACCAACGCCCATTTCCACCACAAGGGTTTTCGTCCCCGCGTCGTTAAGGCTGTAGGCGAGGGTGGACTCCAGAACCGTCGCCGAGGAGTGCACCCAAATAAAATCGCAGTTCAGCATTTTCGCATAGGGTACAAGCGGTTCGGCGGTAATTTCATTTATCCGCACTTGCGGAATTTCCCGCAGATAAATATTGCTTGAATGAATGTCAATGCAAATATCCGCGCCGCTGATGTCCGCAACAATATCGGCGGCGAGACACTCCGCCATTGTGCCCTCGGAGCTGCCCGGGAAAATCCTGTTCATATCGAGGTCGAACAGGGGAATACCCCGCGTAATGCTGTCAATTCCCAGCGGATTTAAGGCGGGGTAAATATCCACAATTCCGTTTAAAAGAGAGATATTTTTCTGCAAGGTTTCGGCGATTTTCGCGCACACAAGCTGACCCTCCAGCTCGTCGCCGTGAGTGCCCGTCACAATGCAGACCCGTTTCCCCGAGGGGTTTTTTTGGTTTAAATTTGAAACGCGGTTTTTCACGATAAGAATATTTTCCCTTACCGCAAGTCCCGCGCGGGCTACGGTTTCTATCATTTAATATGTTCCTTTCAATGTTACTTTTGAAAAAATTTTCTGACTGCTCCCCTTGCCGCCGAGGTAAATCCCCCGCTCGATTGGACAGTCGGAATAGTCCCGCCCGTGGCAGATTTTTATATATCGGTCGGTGATTTCTCTGTTGTTGGCAGGGTCTATGCCGTACCATTTTTCGCCGTCGTTGATTTCCGCCCAGGCGTGGGTTTCGCCGCTTTCATAGGCAAGCCCCGAAACGTAGCGGCAGCGTATGCCGTTCAGCCTGCAAAGGGAGAGAAAAATATGGGTGTAATCCTGACAAACTCCCTCGCCTTTTTGCAGCGCGGTTTCGGCGTTTGTACCGACATTTGTAACGCCTTTTCGGTACTTCATACGGGAAAAAACTTCCTCCGAAATAACAAGGGCTTTTTCTAAAATATTTTGATTGGAATTTAATTTTTCCCGAATTTTTTCGTTAAATTCGAGAATACTTTCCCCCGCCTCGGTAAGAGGGGAACAGTACCCGAAAATCGGGTCTGCGCCGCCGACAATAAAATCCGCGTTAAGAATTTCCGCCTCACCCGATACGAAAAAGGAAAAATAACCGTGCGCCTCGGCAAGCCTGCCGCATATCAGCGGACTGCCGAAACTGTCTCTGCTCTGCCACAAGCTGCCGCCCTCGGGAAGTATTTTGAACTTCGGCTCGGAAACCCTTTGCCTGCCGTCCGAAAAGGGTATGCACCGCAGGGTAAAGCAGTGGTCGGTAACGTCCCCCGAAAAGGTCAGCTCGGCGGAATACTCAAAGTGAAACCTCTTCAAAAAAATTCACCTCGATTAATTCCTCGATGTTTTTAATAGCCTCGGGAATATTCCCGAAAATATCGACGGTTGAAAGGTACTCAAAGGCGGCTTTGTTAACAAGTCTGCTGCCCTTTTCGGCGTACCGCGAAATGTGCTTTAAAAGGTTGTCAAGTTCGGCGGAAATATCCTCGGCGGGGTAGCTTAACCGCATAAACATATCCACGCGCTCCACCGATTTGCCCACGTGAATTATGCGCCGCGCCTCGGTGTCCGTCATATTGTTGTCGACGCTGCCCCAAAAGGCGTAAATCGCGTCACGCACGGGCAGCAGGTCGTACCGCAGCTTGTCCGTGCCCCTTTTGGAGTCCAGACGGTCGAGAGCCATTTGCAGATAGGACAGGGAGGGAGTTTTTATCTCATCGCGCAGAACGGTGCCGTTGCCGAGGGCATAGTCCAAATTTGAACGTATGGAATTGGGGTCGCCGCCGTCGAAAACATAGCGGTCGAAAAAATCGTCCTTGTCCCTGTAAATATCGGGGACGTTTATTTTTTCAAGATATTTTCTGTAGGTGTTTTCGTCCCCCTCAATCATTCGGTCGGCATACTTGAAAAACGAGTTGAGGGTGGTGAAAACCCGCTCGGTGTACCTGCCGAGCCAAAAAAGGTTGTTTATATTTATTACCGTGATAGCACCCATGTGTCCTTGAAACCTCCTCCCTGCGACGAATTTACCACAAAGGAATCGGGCGTGCGGGAAAATCTCGTCAAGCCGCTTGCCCACACCCTTGTGGTTTCGCCTGCCAGTACAAACGCCCGCAAGTCCGCTTTCCGCATTACCTCGCCGCCGTCGTCGTCAATTACGGGCAAATCAATAAAATCAATAACTTCCTGCGCGATAAACCGCCGTGATTGCTCTGTAATGAGCGTTCTCCAGTCGTCAAGCTGAGCCTTTGTCATATCCCTGCCGAAAACAACTCCGTACCCTCCCGCCTCGGAAACGTCCTTGACAACAAGCTTTTCAAGGTTTTCCAGAACGTACTTTCTGTCCTCCTCATAATAGGGCAGATAGGTGGGCGCGTTGCGCAAAATTGCCTCCTCGCCCAGATAATATTTTATCATTTTCGGCACGAAGTAGTATATGCCTTTGTCGTCGGCGACGCCGTTTCCCGGGGCGTTTATTACCGCCGTGTTTCCCGCACGGTACGCGTCCGCAATGTGGGGTACGCCGATAAGGCTTTCGGGCAGGAACGTCAGCGGGTCGAGGTACTCGTCGGAAATCCGTCTGTACACCGCCCCCACGCGGGTTTTGCCGCCTTGATAGTCACGCATATAGAGAATGTTGTTTTCCACAAAAAGGTCGGTATTCTGAACCAGCACCGCCCCCGTTTTTTCCGCAAAATAGGAGTGCTCAAAATACGCCGCGTTGTAGCGCCCGGGGGTGAGAATAACGTTAATTCCGCCGCAGTTGACGTACTCCATAGTTTCACGGAGCATTGCCGCGTAATTCCGATTGTCCGCAATATTGTTGCTGCGGAACACGTCGGGGCTTGCCATTCTGCAAAGCTCCCGCGCGATGAGCGGATAGGACGCCCCCGAAGGGATACGCAGGTTGTCCTCCAAAATGTACCAAACCCCGTCCTTGGCTTGAACAAGGTCGATGCCCGATATGTGGCTGAAAATTCCTTTCGGAGGGACTATTCCGTCGCACTGCCGCAAAAATCCCTTGGAAATGTACACAAATTCCTCGGGAATAACGCCGTCCCGCAGGATTTTTTTGTCGGAATAAATGTCCTTTAAAAACAGGTTAAGCGCGTTCACTCGCTGAACGAGACCTTTTTCGATTTCGGCAAAATCCTCGGCGGTAATGACCCTCGGTATCGCGTCAAAGGGGAAAAGCTGTTCCTTGAAACTGCCGTTTTTGTACAGACCGAACTTCACCCCGTACCGCGCCAAAAGCTCGTTTATTTCCCTTGCGTTTGCAACAGGCGTCCTCATAAATTTCATCTCGCTTTGCAAAAAAATACGGACGCCGAGAATTTTTCCACTCTCGGCGCCCTTGCCTTACGTTATTATAATAACATTTTACACGGGTAAAGTCAATACGCAAAATGACGGATTTATATAGACTTATTGCATTTTTATAGTTAATTCTGCATAAAATTATTATTTTTGTAATAATTTTGCAAGTTTTTCATTATATTTATTCATAATAACCTAATTTCAACACAAAAGACGATAAACAAACTTTAATACTGCAAAATAATTTTCATTTTAACATTTCTCTGACAATTCTCAAACATTTCACAAACATTTCGAGGTTAGAATTTATACAACAGGTGTAGCTTGCCGCGCAAAACGCAAAAAATTGACATGCAAAATACAAAAACCCCGCTTCAAATTGCAAATTAATGACATTTAAATGGGGTGTTTAACATAATGTACATAAATCCGCTTAGGGAATGCAAGCCTTTTGGTAAAATCAGTTAATCGCCCCACTTCAATTTATCAGTATCATACCATACCTTAAAATCCAGAAAATCCAGTTTTCGGAGTTCTTCAACAAATTCATCTACAAAATATTCTTTTAAGGGCTTTATAATTGCTATAAAGTACGCTTTTTTCAATTACATAAAAATGCTTGTTAGAACCGAAATTAACGACAGCGGTTAAACTTTTTTATGCGTTAGATTTTGATAAAGACGAGCTTTTGAGAGCTTTCGCGGAAATTGACGTACAT
>JAMPDU010000187.1 GCA_023665505.1 Ruminococcus sp. | reverse complement strand
TTGTTCAATTTTCAAGGTTCTTTAAGTTGAACGCGAACGTCCAACTTGCCGCCCTTTTCGGAAAGCTTTATTATTATATCACATTACTTTCCGTTTGTCAAGTACTTTTTTCAAATTTCTTTGAAAAATTTTGACTTATTTCGCTTTCGGAGTTCCCCCCGTCTAAAGGCGACTTAATTATATTACCACATATTTTTACATTTGTCAAGTATTTTTTCAAAAAAAATAAAAAAAAATTTTTTGCGGAAATAAAACCGCCCCCAAAGACTGAGGGCGGTACAAAAAGTACACAAAAAGTACATATTATGTATGCAAAATCGAAATCTGCTGCCTCAAATTCATTGCCTGAGAATTCAGCTCCTGACAGCTTGCGGCGCACTCCTCGGCGGTGGCGCTGTTCTGCGAAACAACCTCGGCAATGCTGTCGATACCCGCCTTGACCTGCGCCACGGAGTCCGCCTGTCTGGTGGTTTGCTCGTTGATGTCGTTAATAAGCTCGTTGGTGCTGTTGACGTTCTCGACAACGGTGTTCATCTCGTCGGCGGTCTTTTGCGCCATTGCCGAGCCGTTGTTTACCGCGGCAATGCTGCTCTCGATAAGCTGCGAGGTATTCTTTGCCGCCTCGGCTGACTTGTTGGCAAGGTTTCTGACCTCGTCCGCCACAACCGCAAAGCCCTTGCCCGCCTCGCCCGCTCTCGCCGCCTCAACAGCCGCGTTGAGGGCGAGAATATTGGTCTGGAAGGCTATATCCTCGATTGAAAGAATTATCTTGTTTATCTCGTCGGTGCTCTCCTCGATTTGACCCATAGCCGCCAGCATTTCCTTTATCTGCGCGCTTTGAGTGTTTACCGTGTCGAGGGATATGCGTGAAAGCTCCAGCGTTTTTTCAACCCTTTCGGCGGTAAAGTTAATGCTTTCGGAAATTTCCGCCATAGACGCCGAAAGCTCTTCCGAGGCGGCTGCCTGTTTGGTCGTGCCGTCGGCGATAATGCCCGAAACGTTGGAAATCTGGTCTGCGCCGTTGTAAACCTGGTCTGCCGACTGATTTATGGAGTCCACCACGGACTTCATTTTTTGGTGCAGCGCCCTTGCGGACTCGCCTATGCTTATAAAGTCGCCCGTATAGGTCACCCCGGACTCGTAGCCGAAGTTGCCGTCCGACATCTCCCGCATTGTTATGGAAATATCCTGTATGTAGCTGTCCAAGGTATTTATAGCCTCGGACATCGACTTCGCAAGGTCGCCCATTTCGTTGTCGTCAATCTCGCCCCTTATGCCCGGGTTGCCGCGGATATTGCCTATCTCCATTTCGGTAGCCATTGTTTTTATCATCTTAATGGGGGCGGAAATGTGCACCAAAACGTACTTAATAATTATAACGGCGGAAACAGCCAGCGCCACCGCGCCGATTGCTATGCACACGATAATGGCAATGCCCCTGTTTTTGAGGCTTTGCTCCATGGGCGCGCCTGTGAAGTACGCTCCCCGTATCGTGCCGCTTTCGTCCTTGATTGGGGCGTAAGTCGCCATATACTGGTCGCCGAAAATCTCGGTCTGCTGCTGGTAGACCTCGCCGTTTTTGATAACGGTCTGGTAAATATTGTCAAGCATAAGAGTACCGGTGGCTCTCTCGCCGCTTTCGGTGGTAACGGTTGTGGCAATTCTCACGTTGTCGGCAAAAATCGTGGTTTGGTTGGAAGTCTGCCGATAAATCTCGTCCACAAGCAGCTCGTTGCTGTAGGAGTACCCAACGCCCACCGCGCCGCTTGGCGTAACCTGCGAGGTACAGTAGAACAGCGGCTCCTGCGTACCCACGTACAGACCCTGCCTGTTCATGGAAGTCATATTAAAAATACTTTCATCGGATATGGTGCAGTTGTCGGTTTTGCACACCAAAATGCCGTTTGAATTGGTGAAAAAGCCGAATATGCCCTCGTCCTTTTCAATGGCGTTCCACTGGGACATTACGGAGCTTGCGTCGCTTGCCGCCATAGCCTCCAGGAACTTCTCGTCGTCCGCCAGCAGGGTTGCCAGGGTGACGGTATCCTCGCCCTTTTTGGCGAAGTCGTGCTCAAGCACCGATATGGAGGACTGGGACGAAGTTTTAAGGCTGCTTGTTTCGGTTCTGTTGAGAATAATGGCGAACGCCACGGTCATTATCAGAACCAGCCCCACCATTATAATCATTACCCGCAGCAAAATTGACTTGCCCAAAGTCGAGCTTTTTTTCTTGACATTTTGGACATCTTTAGCTAATTTGGACATAGAAAATACACCTCGATGAATATTGTATTAACAAAAAATTACATTTTACGGAGCGTTAACAAACTGCTCCAAATACCATTCTACACCCTTATAATTAACTTGTCAAGTATTTTTAGACAATTTATTGAAATTTAGTGAAATTTAACGAATTCAGCCGAAAATTGTATTGAAAATAATATCCGACAAAGTTGTGTTCATAAACGGCGCAACAAAGCTCAGGTAGGCGTACGCGATAAAAACGGCTATCCAAGGGACGGAAGTCATCATTACGGGGAAAGCCCTCGACTTCCCTGCGGGGGTGGGTTTCGTCATGTGCTTGCCCTTGACGAGGCAGATTATTCCCACAACCAGTCCCGCCAAAGCGAAACCGTACCGAAAAACCGCGTTCAGAGCCAGCACCGCCCAATCCGCGCCGCTTAAAGCCGCCATGTCGATTTCCCCGCCCAGAGCCATTTCGTACACGTTGGGGGCGAAGTACTGCATAATAACGTTAGACACCGAGGCGGTGGTATTTACCAAAATGTGGGTGATTATGGAGGGTATTAACGAATTGTACTTAATCGTCACAACCGCAAGGGGTATGCCAAGCAAAAACCCGAGTATAAACTGCTGATAATTTTCGTGCATAAGACCGAAAATCACCGCCGACAGGAAGATTGCGAACCGCTCGTTGTACTTCCGCATGGACTGGAGCAGAATGCCCCGATAGAGCAGCTCCTCCAGCACGGGACCCAACAGGCAGGCGTAAAAGAACATGAACAGGTTCGCCCCGAAGGACGTGGTTGCGGACAGGTCTACGGTGCGCCCCGTCAGCCCGAAGTTCTCCAAAATCGCCGTTATCAGGGAGGTCAGCAGCGCCGCCCCCGTCTGCAAGCCAATGCACAGCGTGACGAGTTTCGCCACCGTGCCGCCGCCGTAGCCCTCGCGGGTGGCAAGGCTTTTGAAATCGGGTCTGTACTTCAAAATTTTAAGACCCGTGAGAATAGCCGCCGTCTCGCTGATTATCGGCACAAGGCAGGAATAAACCGTGGACAGCAGCTCGTTTGAGCTGAACGCAATTGCCCCCTTGCGGAACGCCTCTTCGGAAAATCCGCCGCCGTAAATCATGCAGCCGATTCTCAGCAAAACGTTGGAAATAACGTTAAAAATGAGGATATTCAACAGCAGCACCAACGCGGTTTTGCCGTACTCCCTGCGGATTTCCCGCCGCTCCTCGGGGCTTGGCTTTACCGTGACATTATTAATAGTATAGTTATCCATAATTATACTCCTTGTTTAATTAAGCAAATTTTATCCATTTCGGCAAAATGCCTGTTGGTGTAGTAACCGTCCTCGGTGACCTCTTTCACAACCTCGACAAAATCGGGTATCGGGCAGTCCGCAGCCTCGTTTGGCAGCTCCGCCTCCATAATCCCGTAGCCGCTTTCAACGGTGTTCTCGAAAACGTCGAACTCGAAAGTCAGTCCGCCGAACGGAATAATATACCGTTTTTTCTTTACAATATTTAATATAGTACGTTTTTTATACTCGTTGTATTCCTCTTCGGTAATCTCCCGCTCGTTCTCTATGCGGGTTACGGAACTGCCCGTCCGCGCCTTTTCGGTGTAGATGAACCTGCCGTCCAGCCGCCGTATGCGCCCCTGAAAGCCGCCCTCGGGGGGCAGGTACGCCTGTTCGATAACGTGGTGGGGAAAATCTTCAATATTTTGGGGGATTTTAACAAGCCACCGCCGTTCCACCTCGAAGGTGAGGAGCTTTCCGCCCCGCTCGGCAACCGCCCTGTCGCTGTAGAAATCATTCCCCGTGACGTCGGCGATAACCTCGAACCCGTAGGTATCCCCGTCGGTTTCCAGCACCGCCGCGTCTTTCTCACCGTTGTAGAGCCTGATGTTGTAGCCTTTTCCGTCCCCGAAGTCATTGGGCATTTTTATTAAAAAGCGTTTAGAAAAATTTTCCATAATTCCTCCGATAATTTCGTATTTTTTACAATTATACTATATTATGTGAAAAAAGTCAATACAAAAAGTTTTTTGGGGTACTTTCCGCAATATGTCGGTTTTGCATAATTTGTGTACGGCTTTTCTGTACATTCCTACAAAATTTAAAAAATTGCAAAAATATTTTTCCGAAAGTTGCACGTCCGCGTGCAACTTTTTGCGTTTTGGG
>JAMPDU010000186.1 GCA_023665505.1 Ruminococcus sp. | reverse complement strand
GGGCGTGGCGTGAGTAACAGCGTCCGCGCCCTCGGGTACGGTTTCCGCCAAGGGAAAATACGCAATAAGCGTTTTGCCCGAGACCTCCGCCGAACCCGTTTCTTCCGATACGGCTTGAAATTCGCCGTCGGTTTGGGAGGTTACGGTCATTTCCGAATATGCGGTCTGCTCGGAAATATCCGCAAATTCCTCCAATATCGGGGAATTGCTTTCACTTCCGCAGGCTGAAAAGACCGTCAGCGCCAGCACAGCCAAACAAACCGGCTTTTTCCTTTTCATAATTTTCAGCTCCTTTCATTTTTGGATTTTCTTAAAAGTCTTGACAAATAGTACGCTCCAGCCACGAACAGTACCATAATACACAAATAATCGGCAAAGAAAAATACGGCAGGCTCGCTGTAATCGAAAAACGCGAAATGCACAAGCAAAAACAGCCGTTCCGCAAGCTGACGGGAAATAAACGCGCGAACGCCGTAAACCGAAACAAGCAGCGCGATTATTCTGCCGATATGCCCGCACGTCCTGCTTGCTTTGCCGTTGGGAATTTTCTTTTTGACCGTTCCCATAATCATTCCCCAATGCAGACCGATGTGCATTGACATAAGAATATACCCCCAAGAGGTTGACAGCATATGCAGCCTGCGCCCGAACATTCCCGCTCTGATTTCCAAAAAACCGAAAACCTCGTTGGAAAGCATTACGCCGCTTATCATCATTCCGACCATTGCCGCAAGCAGCAGGAAATTTACCGCTGCCGCAAAAATCCGCGCCGCCGACCATTTTCCCTTAAACAGTCCCGCATACCATTTATAATTCAGAATATGGTGGAGAATAAAAAGAATAAACAAAACAATTCCGAGCCATTCGTGGAGCTTGCTCCCCGTGACGTGGTACGCCATCATTGCCATAAATAAAGCCGTCATAATAACGTCCAGCGATATTTTGAATATTTGTTTGGACTTCACGTTTATCACCCTCAATAAGTTATATTAAGCTCCGAAAGCCATTCAAGCAGCGCCTCCCGCGAGCCTGCAACCTCGGGACGGTACGCGCCAAACTCTTTAAGCACCGTGCAGTCCTCGGGCAATTCATTGCCTATATCTATAAGGCTTGCCGCAAACCCGCCCGTGCCGTGAGAACAGAACGGAATTATGGTTTTCCCCGTCAAATCGTGCTCGTCAATAAACGTCAGAATTGCCATAGGGCAGGAATACCACCAGTTTGGAAATCCGAGGAAAATAATGTCATAATCCTCCATATTTTCAACGTGCCCCGTTATCGCGGGACGTGAGCCGCTGTCGTGTTCCTCCGCCGCGCGGTCAAGGCAGGTATCATAATCGCTTGAATACGGTTCCTCCGCTATGATTGAAAACCTGTCGCCGCCTGTTTCTTCCGCTATCCATTCGGCGAGCAGACCGACGTTTCCGGGCAGCAGAACGCTTGCCGAGGTCGTTGCGTCCGTATCAACCGAACTCGGGTCGGCAACACTTGTATTTTCCGCCCACGTGAAATACGCTATTAAAATATTTGTCCCGTTTCCTGCCTCGGCAGCTGTTTCATTACCGCGGACTTCTTCTGCCGTGGTTTCGGAATATTCCGTCCGAATTTCTGCCGACGGTTGAGAAAAAGTTTCAGCCCCGCCGTCTGCCGTCGGGTTTTGCGTATCGGAACAGGCAGTCATAGCGAGTGTAACGCAAACCGCCGTAAAAATGCCTATAAGCTTTTTCATTGTGCCGTCTCCTTTCTTTTTTCCCATATCATATAATCAATGCGGTCAAGCAGCTGCTGCTTTTCGTGAATACCCTCCAACAGCTCCGAACGCCGCTTGCGGAGCATATGTATCTGCTCGTTCGTCGTTTTGCTGTTCCGCATAAGCTCCAGATACCTTTTTAAATCTTTGAATGAAAAGCCTGTTTCCAAAAGAAATTTTATCAATCCCAGCTGTTCAAAATCCTCTTCTCTGTAATTATCCGCGCCGCCGTTTGCCGAGGTGCTTTTCAGCAAACCGTTTTTTTCGTACTGCCGCAAAACGTCTTCGGCAATACCAAAGCTTTTGCTTGCTTCCCGCAATGTCATTCCGACCTCTCCTTTGATTTTGGTTTCTGTAATTATTTTACCCCATTTGCCGCTGTATGTCAAATGCTTATATTTTATAGAAATATATACGTTAAAGGCATATTTTTAAAATGGCTACCGCCTTTCATTGACTTTACATTGTATCACCATAGCAAATCTATATAATATGCCAAAAACCGATATTATCACACATATGCGACAATATCGGCTCGAATTTTTCATTATGCAAATCTCAAAAATTTTAATTGTATTAGTTTTTCATCACATCAATCAAGGCGAGGACAGCTTGAACTTGTTCGTCCGAAAGCAATTTCAGCTTATCGGCAATTGCCGAAAATCGTAAATTATCTTCGGTCGTTTCGCCCGAAAGAAGATAATCGGCGCTAACTCCGAGGGTACGGCTGATTTTCAGAAGATTGTCGGGACGCAATGCCTTTGTTCCGCGTTCGGCTGTTGAAATAGCCTGCACCGAAAGCTCAGTTTTCTCCGCCAATTTTTCTTGTGATATATTAATCTGCTTGCGGCAAGCTACTATACGTTTTCCCATTTCGATGTAAAAGCTATTTGAGCCGTTCAAACTTATCACTCCTATCCCATTGAGTATATTATAACTCTTATGGTTGAATTTTATAACAGACTATGGTATAATATAAACATACCATAGTATATTATAAGGAGAGATAATTATGATACGAAAACACAAAGCTGTATGTTTTACAGGTCATCGCAATTCACCGCATACGCCCGAAATGAGGTTTTACATCAAAAATCTGCTTGACGGACTAATCGTTCTCGACGGTGCAGACACATTTTATGCGGGCGGGTCAAAAGTCTGGGACAATGACTGCTCCGACATCGTTCTTGAAATGCAAAAGGAGTACCCGCATATAAAATTATGCTTGGTTCTCCCATATCCGGAAAAATTTCAGACAGACGGCTTGACTGACAGCGAAAAGGAGCAGTACCGCAGAATAGTATCGCAGGCAAGCAGTATTGAGCTGTGTTCCGAAAACAGAACGCCGAACAGCGAGAAAATACGCAATGCGCGTCTTGTGGAGCTTGCTGACTGCTGTGTATGCTATCTTAATCAGAAACGTCAAAGGAGCGGGACATATCAGACGTACAAAATAGCTCAGAAAAAAGGGATTGAGATATACAATCTTTATGATGATGAGGTCATTGGCAAAGCTGTGAGCGCCATGCTTGAGGAACAAGGCAGGGAACTCGAAAAAAAATACAAAGACTATCCCGATATACAGCCGCCAAATAAGAATTTCGGATAGCGCCAGCACCACATAAGACGGCATTTCCTGTATACAGCCCCAAAAAAGCGACCGAAAGCAAGCACGCTTATCGGTCGCAGTTTTTATTATCATCATTGCATTTCGGCGAAATTCTTAAAATGCTCCAAAAATTTTCCCGCCGCCCCGAAATTCGGCTGAAATTTTTTCCAAGCAAGCACGGAGGTCATAGAAAGTTCGGGATAAAGCGGACGGAAAACCATTTCTCCGCCGGTGAACAAATTTACCGCGCCCTCTATCGTAAGCGCGCTTGCAACGCCGCCGCTTACAAGCATTACCGAATTGGTAATTATGTTGTGAGTTGCGAATATATCAAGGCTTGAAAGACTTTCCCCAAACCAGCCTTCCAGTTCCTTTTGGATAGAAAGCCTGTCCGTGGTAATTATCGGCTCTGCCGTCAAATCCTCTCTCGTGATATATTCCTTTGCGGCAAGCGGATTGTCGGCTCTTATAAGCAAGCCCCATTTTTCTTTCTCTTTCATACGGATATAGTCGAATTTCGTTATGTCGACAGGTTCAAGCAGCAGTCCGAAATCAAGCAAACCCTGCTCCAAACGCTCTTTAACAAATTCCGCGCTGTTGGTGTAAAGCTGATACTGCACCTTCGGATATTTTTTGCGAAAGCTTTCCATTACGCTCGGCAGAATTTGCGACGCGCCAGGTCCGCCGCTGCCGATAGAGATAACTCCTCCGACTTTGCTCTGCTCCTCAAATTCGCTTTCGATTTTGTCCATTAAGGCTACAACTTCCTCCGCGCGGTGACGGAGCATTACACCCGCGTCCGTCAAAAGCAAATGCCTGCCCCGTATAAAAAGCTGCGAGCCAAGCTCCTCCTCGAGCTGCGCAAGCTGACGGCTGAGGGTCGGCTGAGTGACGTGCAGAATGTCCGCCGCGCGGGAAATATTTTCCTCTCTTACCACCGTAAGAAAATAGCGAAGTACGCGAAGTTCCATATGATTACCTCCGATATAATTTTTTCTCCCTATTGATATTATACCGCAGGTATGCCCTAATTGCAACATTTTTTGAAAATATGCTCTGAATTTACACAAAAAGCAGAACCCTTGCATAGGCTCTGCTTTTAGGAATTTGGCATTAAAAGGACTTTCCCAGTTCGTATGCCTGTTTAAGATAATCCGTCTTTTTCAAACCGTCGGCAGCGGCGCAGTTTACGCCGATAACCGTAAGCGTCAAATAATCCTGCGTAAGCCGTACAATAAACCCCACACAACAAAAT
>JAMPDU010000185.1 GCA_023665505.1 Ruminococcus sp. | reverse complement strand
GCGCCACCTTGCCAAGGTGGAGGTAGCGAGTTCGAGCCTCGTAATCCGCTCCAAAGCGGTGCTGTTTGAATTGCGGGTCGGTGCGCAAGACTTGCGGTTTGACAGTATCGTCACGGCGCTATAGCCAAGTGGTAAGGCGTGGGTCTGCAACACCCTGATTCCCCGGTTCAAATCCGGGTGGCGCCTCCAGCGAGAGGGGAAATCCCCGCGAACAGACCGTCCTTACACGGTAGGGGCGGTTTGATTTTTTTATGGGAGACTTACATATGGAAATAACCGTGCGTACGGCGGAGAAGTCCGACATCGATACGCTTATAAAATTCAGATTTTTTTACCAGACGGACATCGAGGGTACGCTTACAAAGGAGCAGACGGATTGCCTTAACGCGCAGCTGCCCGCCTATTTCGAGAACCATATCGGCAGGGATTTGACCCTGTACCTCGGCGAGGTTGACGGCGAAACGGCGGCAACGGTTTTTATGGTACGGTTGGAAAAACCTGCCAGCGTACACTTTTTAAGCGGCAAGACCTGTTACCTTATGAACGTCTACACCGTCAAGGAGCACCGCTGCAAGGGCATTGCCTCAATGCTGCTGGACAGGCTTATCGCCGATGCGAGGGCGGAGGGAATAACCTGCATAGACCTTTCCGCCACGGAAATGGGCAAGCCGCTGTACCTGAAAAAAGGCTTTTTGGAGCGGGGCAACACGGAAATGCGTATGGAGCTTTGACAGTTGACAGTGTATAGTTGATAGTGTACAGTTAAAAATTCCCCTATTGAAAAAAGTAAATCAATAGGGGAATTTTAATTTTCAACTATCAACTGTAAACTGTACATTGTCATATCTGCCCTTTTATCTTACATAAGGTATTTTTTTCCAGCCGCGACACCTGCGCTTGGGAAATTCCTATCTCGTTGGCAACCTCAACTTGGGTCTTGCCTAAGAAAAAACGCAGGTAAAGGATATTTTTCTCCCTCGGCTGGAGCATATTTATAGCCTCTTTAAGGGAAATTTCGTCAAGCCAGTTTGAGTCGTCGTTTTTGTCCCCCACTTGGTCGAGGACGTAAAGGGTGTCCCCCGCGTCGGAGTAGACAGGCTCGTAAAGCGACACCGGGTCGGTAATGCTTTCAAGGGCGAGAACCACGTCCGACTGCTTTACCCCTATCAGCTCGGCAATTTCTTTCATGGTGGGGTCTTTTTGGTTTTTGGCGGTAAGCTGTTCCTTTGCCTGCATTGCCTTGTACGCAAGGTCGCGGAGGGAACGGCTCACGCGGATAGGGTTGTTGTCCCGCATATAACGCCGCACCTCGCCGCATATCATGGGCACGGCATAGGTGGAGAACCGCACGTCAAGGTCGGTGTTGAAGTTGTCGATAGCTTTCATAAGCCCGATACAGCCCACCTGAAACAGGTCGTCGGCGTTTTCGCCCCTGCCGATAAATTTTTGTATTACGCTTAAGACAAGCCGCAGATTGCCGTTGATGAGCTTGTCCCGCGCGCTTTTGTCGCCTTTTTTGGACTTTTTTAAAAGCTCCATTTTTTCCGTTTCCGTAAGCACCGTTAGCTTTGAGGTGTCAACTCCGCTTATATCGACTTTATTATAATACATAGCAACAAGCTCCCGACAATTTTTCTTAGATTATACTAAAATTATTGTCAAAAGCCTGTTTTAATATTCATTAACTAATATAAACAAATTTTGGAAATTATAGGCAATCTTTGCGCGTTGTTGCCTATAGAATAATTTTTTCCAGTTCCCGCCGCAGCTTTTTTATTATTCTCTTTTCAAGCCGTGATATGTAGGACTGGGAGATACCCAGCGCGTCCGCAACCTCTTTTTGGGTCTTTTCGTTGCCGTCCGCAAGCCCGAAACGCATTTTCATTATGCACCTTTCACGCTCGGGCAGCCTTTCCACCGCCTCAAGGAGAATGTGCTTTTCCGCCTCGCTTTCAATGCCGCCGTTCACCGTGTCCTCGTCCGTACCCAAAATGTCCGACAGGAGCAGCTCGTTGCCGTCCCAGTCGATGTTCAGCGGCTCGTCTATGGAAATCTCGTTCTTGTGCTGGCTGGACTTCCGCAGGTACATCAAAATTTCGTTTTCTATGCACCGCGAGGCGTATGTCGCCAGCTTGATATTCTTGCTGGGGCAAAAGGTTTTCACCGCCTTGATAAGTCCGATAGTGCCGATAGATACCAAATCTTCAATGCCTATGCCGGTGGACTCAAACTTTTTGGCAATATATACCACAAGCCGCAGATTGTGGGTAATAAGTAGCTGCCGCGCCTTTTCCGCGTCTATTTCGAGCAGCTGAAACGCCTCTTCCTCCTGCGTTTTTGAAAGGGGAGCGGGGAGAGTTTCCGGACCGTTTATGTAAAAAATATCCTGTTTTTTCCTTTTTATTGATAATAACCCTATCTTCTCGGCAAGTTTTTTTAGCGTGTTCATTTATAAATCATATCCTTTCGCATATTTTTTACAGAAATTTTACAAAATTTTCGGATTGAAAACCGCGTGCTCCATGTCCCTGTCAACAACGCCGATGTAGGCGCTTACGGATTTGCGTTTGCCGGTTTCCTCGTTTTTCAGTATCACACATTCCGGGGCGAATATTGGTAACATTCCCCCCGAGGATATGGTGGAAAAAGGAATAAGCCGCCAGCCCTCAATGTGCCGCGAATTATTTTCCGACAGGACTTTATCAAGCTCCGCGGTGCGGAAAAGTTTTGAAATATCCTCCCTGCCGCAGACGATAACAGGCTTTCCCGTAAAAACGTCGGTAAGGTTGTTGCAGGTGTCCCCCACGGCGGCAAAGGAAACGGACTTTCCCTCCCGGGTGACGGTGACGGCGTATTTCGCGTCGAGGGAATTTTTCCCGTCGATATAGTACCTGAAAGCCGAAATTGCCGCGTATGATATAATGGTTGAGATTACCAAAGTCAAAAGGGAAATATTGACATAAAGCACCGAATTATGCCAAATGACGTTCTGTCCCCCTGTAAGCACGGAAAAGCCGTACTCTATTCCCGCGAAAATAAAGCTGACAAATAAAAAAATCAGTCCCGTTCTGAGGATTTCCCTCATAGGCTTGTTACCGAACGCGGCAATTATCATCAGCGCGGCGGACAAAAGCCTTATCAGCAGCAGGAGGATATTTCCGAGCCGAGGCAGGAGAATTACAAGAGAAAAGATACTTCCCGCCATGGCGGCGGCAACGCACCTGCCGTTCCGAAGAGGGGAGTGGGTGAGCCGCGCGGTGGTTTTCAGCAGGAAAAAATTGGCGTAAATGCTTGTAATGATAAGCGCGTCGACATATATGTACACTTTAATCACCTGTAAATTTTTGGTATGTCTTTATTATAGCGCACAGCTTTTCCAAAAACTGTCGATTATGGGACAACATTAAAAATCGTCGGAATAAATAAAAAAGTCCCCCGAAATCAATCGGGGGACAAGCAAAATTACTTTTTATGGATTTTTATGTAATTATTTGGAAAGCAAGTCAATAAGATAGCTGATAAGCTCCTTTATCTGCGGTTTTGAGAACTGACCGTCCGCGCCCACGGATTTGCCCTTTGCAATCATCTGCTCGTTGATAAGGGACGAGAACAGCAGCACAGGGATTTTCTTAAGCACCGGGTCGTCCTTGATAAGTTTTGTAAGCCTGTGACCGTCCATCTGGGGCATTTCGATGTCGCTGATAACGCATGCAACGTGGGAGGTTATGTCGTCGCCCAAATGCTTGTAGCTTGAAACGTAATTCCAAGCGTCCTGACCGTTGCTGAAAGAAACGATATTGTGGAAACCGATATTTGACAGCGCATCGGTAATCATCTTGTTAAGGAATTTAGAGTCGTCCGCCACAACAAGACGTTTGTTTCCGATGTCCTCGGTGGGGTGGTTAAGTTTGTCAAGACCGGTAACGTCGAGACCCGCCTCACGGTTAAGCATAGAAACGATCTTCTCGAAGTCGAGGATAATTATGATTTTTCCGTCCACCTTGACAACGCCCGTGGAAAGTCCTGCCGCGCCGCTGCTGTCGCCGCTGGAAACCGCGGGGGGATCGGAAATATCCGACCATGAAATTCTCTGTATACCCTTAACGCTTGTAACGTGGAAAGCAACGTTTATGCGGTTAAACTCGCATATAATAAAGATTTCTTTTCCCGTTTGCGTGTGGGAGGCGCCGAGAACCTTGTGCAGGTCGATAACCGAGATAAGTTTGTCACGGGGTATACATACTCCCTCGACCGCGTCGGGAGCGTTGGGAACGGGAGTAACGTCCTGATTAATCATTATTTCAACAACCTTGGAAATATTAATTCCGTAGTTATTGTCGCCCACTTGAAATTCAAGGAGTTCAAGCTCGTTTGTTCCGCTTTCAAGTAAAATATTGGTATTCATTAGGAAATCTCCTTCCTGAAATTTTAATAAAGCCGCAGGGCATTAAGGCAACACCGCACAAAGAACGGCTAACGCCTTTGTGCACGTCTTGCTTGCATATTTTCCGTCATATTGCACCAAAATTTCTTGACATACGTCAGTATGCCTGCGAAATTTTTGCACAATCTGACGAAAAATCTGACTGCGCAATCCGCACACAATCTTTGTGCGGTATT
>JAMPDU010000184.1 GCA_023665505.1 Ruminococcus sp. | reverse complement strand
TAACATAAAACAGCTTGCTTTCGGGAATTTTGTCAATAAGATTTTTTGCTAAATCACGGTTACTCATTGTGTGCGACCTCCTTTTCATAGTTCCAATCTGCCGCAGTCATATCTTTGTCAAGCAAGTTAACGATTAACGCTGTAAGGCTTTGCCCCTTGTACTGGGCATAGGCTTTGTATTTGTCTTTTTGTCCTTTGGGAAAGTCTATTGTTAATTTATCACGGTGAACGGCTTTATATTTTGCCGTTGCTCTTTTTTGTGCGTCCGTATACTTTGCACCCATTGAAATCACCTCATTATTATTATAGTATTTATAAATATAACCCGTCAATATACATAATATACAAAAATAAAGTAAAAGTTTGTTGAATTTACCTCTTGTATAAGTACGGGTATATATGCTATACTATAATCAATATAAATCAAGCGAAAGGCGATGTAATATCTATGAGAAAAGACTTACTGCTCAAAGAATGGCGCAAAAAGGTAAAATACGCCGACAAGTACGAAATAAAAGTAGGCGCAATGTGTTTCTATAACGATGATGACATTTGCGTGCTTGAATGTTTTCGTAATCGTTAGGGTACAGTTCCTTAATTACAGATAATTCACTCCCCGCAAGACTGCGGAATGAAAAGCCTATTTCCCGCTGTTCGGGACTTAAATAGAGCTTTTTATATTTTATGTACCGTAAAACCTCCTGCTTTTTCCAATACGCGATAGGGTAAAAACGTCCGCGCTTACAGTCAATGCTGCCGCTTTTCTTTATCATAGCGTTTCTGACAATACTGTCGGCGCACCGTTCCCCCGCCGCTATCCAATGTATTCCCGTTTCCTGCCTTAAATATTCGTAAACGTCGTTAATACCCACAATATCCACATTAAGGTCGGGCAAGGTAAAACTGCCCCATTTTAAAAAATCCGATACCTCAAAATGCGGTATGCGAATAATTTCGGTATTGTACTTATTTTCGTACCAATTCAACATTTTTTCTTGAAATTCAAGACCCTTGACAAGATACATAAAAAACGGTTTTACCGTCTTGAAATACTTAAAACACAGGTCAAGCGTTACAATGCTGTCCTTGCCGCCCGAAAAAGCGACAATAACGCTGTCCGTAACGCTTGCCTGCGTCTTAACGGGGTCAAATAATAAATTGCTCATTCATTAACCACCCTTGCCGCCGAGCGACTTCCGCCGCTGAACGTTTCTGCCAAGTACGCCGCTTTGCGCAAACGCTCTGGCAGAAGTCCTTGCTGATTTTGTGTACCTTGTGGGGGCACTTCCGCCTCCCGAGGTTCTCGCAATGGTTTGTTTTACCGTTTCAGCCATAATTTTTTCCCCCTTTCCAATTAGGTATTTTCTATATCTTCGGCTGTTGCCGCCGATACCGTAATGTTAATTTGCGTGTCCTGTTTTTCCTGCAGCTGATTTAAGTCGCCCGAAATTTCAAGAATTGTCTTTATTGTATTGCTGTCTCCCGTGCTTACTCCCTTATAAAACAGAGAAGCCATAAGCAGCATAATATTCTGCTTGTCCTTGTCCTTAATTCCCATATTTGAAAGAATTTGTTTATGTTCATCTTTAGTGACCTTGCTGCTTAAAATCAATTCCATACATTCGCGGGCTTGCTTGCGCGCACGCCTTGTTTGACCCAATTTTATACCGCCGTTACGCCCCCGTTCTTTTGCCTCGCCGCTTGATGTCACGGGTTTAAGGTTAGCGGCAAAATTAGGATTGTTCGGCATTTATACCTCCCTCCCTTTGAATTTGGCAGTGATACGCCGCAATATAACAAAATCCCGCCGACAAAGCCGACAGGATTTTTAATCGCAGTACATAATATTTCATACTATTATTTTACCACCGCCGCAGCTTTTTTTCTATTTGCAAAATTGCTAACTTTTTATGATTATTTTGTGCATTTAGCCAACAATTTGCGGTATGTACCGAAAATCTTATTCATATTCCATTGCACGCCGTATTTTTTCTGCATTTCCGCCGCGCATTTTTTCCACTGCCAACCCAAGCAAAAGCGCATACGCAGCATATCCGTCTCCTCTTTTGATGCAATACCCTTAATCTCCCTGCGAATAACACGCCAGCAATCCGAAATCTGAAGATTGACGGCTTTTATTTCACATTCAAGCTTTTCCAGCTTGATGAGATACGCGTCAATTCGGTTAATGCCCTCGCCGCCGCTTTTCGGCATATCGGAAATATCCTGCTTTGCGGGGTAATACGCCGCTGATTTAAGTTCTTTCAGCTTGTCAATTATTTCTTTCTTTTTTTGATTTAAGCTGACGCATTGATTTAAGCTTAAAAACGGTTCGTAATCTTTCATTTTCACCCTCCCGCTCATTGCCACTCCGCCCTAAACCAGTTGTGTTCGCCGTCCCCCGTGTAAAACAAATACGGCGCGGTTGGCGCGTAAGGCTCCAGCGTGGGAGGAGGCTGACCGTCCGTCCACTTCTCCGCCTCCTCCCTGCACAAGGCTAAAATGTCCTCGTACACGGGCGCGTCGGGGTCGTAGGCAAACTGTCCTCCCGCCGTCAGCGTTTCGGAAACGGTGTTCATATCCTCGAAATCGTGTGCCGTGCTGTCTATCCTTTGAAAAACAGTCCACACAATAAGCCTCTGCTCGGACGGCTCACACGCCCCCGCCTCGCGCCACACCGTTTTGGCAAGCATTGTTATTTCCCGTTCCGTGTATGTACGGCTCGGACTGCTTTGCAGGGTGTGTATGTCGGGGCTTGCATAGCCCGTCATATCTGCCGAAAGAACGTCTTTTACCTCTGCGGTAATATAAGTTGTTTCCTCGCTGTAAATCTCGTCTGTGTTGCTTTCCGTGCTGTTACAGGCGGTAAGCATAAGTGCCGATAAAATTGCTGTACAGAATAATTTTTTCATATCAAAATATTTCCTTTCCTTTGGAGCAATCGGTTTCTTGCCTCTTGCCTCCGAAATTCTTGTTTTCTAAAAGGGCAAGTCCTCGCCACCGATAACCTCCTCGAAACCGTCAAGGTTTCCCCGCTGTACGGGAGGTTCTATTATTTCGGGCTTTGAGTAGGGTATTTGCTTTTGCGGGGGAGCGGCGTTCTGCGCCTGTTTGTCTCCGCAGAAATTCACGCTGTCGGCGTACAGCTCCATTACGTAGTGCTTGACATCGGGGTAACGCTTATCGTCATAGGAGCTCGTTCGCAAGTTGCCGACTATGGCAATCATTTTCCCCTTGCCGAAGTATTTGCAGACAAACTCGGCGGTTTGTTTCCAAGCCACCACGGGAATAAAATCCGTCTGCCGTTCCTGTCCTTGCGAGGCGCGGTTTCTCTCAACCGCCACCGTGAACGTACACACCGAAACGCCGTTCGGGTTTTGCCTTAATTCGGGGTCTGCCGTAAGCCGCCCCATTATCACGCTGTTATTTACCATTTAAAACCGGTCCTTTCGTTTGAAAATTTTTCATAGCCAATATTTTCTGCTGAATTTCCGCCGCAGTCGCAACGTCAACCGCCTGCCGTTTCCGACGCTCCCGCGCTTTGCTTTTGGACTGCGCCCGTACCTCGTGGAACGCCGCCGACTTGTTTCCGAAAAGTTCGTCGTGATACTCCTCGGGAATAACGTCCTTTAGGCGGATTTTCAGAAATTCGTGCAGGTCTTTGGGATTGATAAAGCCGCCCGTGAGTTCGTCCCGCTTGATGTCGAGAACGCCGTCGTTATCGTATTCGTCGAACCGTTCCGCCATATCCGTCATTTTGTCGAGGAGCGTTTTAATGCGCTCCCTGCCGAAACCGTACTCATTGTGCAGGACAAGCAACATCATAGCAATGTTGTCCCGCATAATGCCGCGAATGTTCTCCCAAGCCTTTTGCTGTGCCGCCTCATAGCTGTTCGCTTTCATTTTCACCGCCCACTTTCTCGAAATAAAATACAGGCTTGTGCCGATTTGGAATAACCTGCCCGAACCTCACGGCGTTCTTGTATGTAACGCTGTCCCGCATAAGAACGCCGCACATATTCTCTATCTGCCGACGAAATTTTTCAACCGTGAGGGTACTCTTGTAGTGGTTGCAGCTTCGGCAGGCGGGCATATAGTTTTCCAAGGTGTCAATATCGCTCTCCGCCGCAATTCCAATCTCGCCGTGCAGCACGGGGATTTTGTGGTCTACCTGCATATTCTTGATGTCGATTTCACAGCCGCAGTAGGCGCAATGTCCGCCGTATTTTGCGTACACCGCCTCACGGGTAGCTTTGCTTATCTTTTTCCTGTTCATATCATCTGCCCCCACTTTCCCACGGAAACTCCCGCCGCATATTCTCCTCGCCCATTATCGGGAGCAGGCTTTCTTTCATAAAAACGGGTTTACCGTGTTCGTCCGCAAGCGCGACAATGCCGTCAACCCATTCTTTTTTCGGAATAACCTTGCCGTTTTTCTTTCCCGTTTCCGCGCCGATGATAAACCAGTCAACCTGTCTGAACATAATGTTGTGGACGTTCACGTTCAAGTCCTCCAGCAACGGCTCAAAGCTGATAAACGTATTGGCAAGAGCGGGGAGCGAATTAAAATCCGACATCTGACTTTCCTTTGTAATGCTTATGCCGTACCACATATTCCCCGAGGTCGGTACGCCGTATTCGGCATAGCG
>JAMPDU010000183.1 GCA_023665505.1 Ruminococcus sp. | reverse complement strand
AAAAATCCTCCAAACTTCAAAAACGAAGTCGGAGGATTTTATTGCATAGGAATTTTACCCGCCAAACTTTTCGTTTTTTTATTTGGCAAGAATTTAATTTGCTATCCTTATATTAGCATATATAATAAGCGTTGGCTGTCTGTATATAAAAACTGTTTCATTTCCCGCTGTATTTAACTCCCCAAACGCTCTCGTTATACCCAGCCGCCGAGAAAGTCATTACGGGACTGCCTGCCTCGTCATTCATAGCGCAGAACACGCCGCTGTACGTCCTATCGCCTAAGGTTACGGTCATATGGCAAGTACCTTTTTCCATTTCCCAGTGTCCCTCGGCGGTTTCAGTTTTTGCAATTCCGTCTTTATTCAAGTAAAGTATTTCGGGTTCGGCTATTTCTGCATTAATTTTTGTACCTTGATTTATCATATAATAACGTCCCGCCGTCTCATTCTTTGTATAGCCCTTTTCGGACGCGGTTTCTCCTTGCGTTTGGTAAGGCAGCATACAAAGCCAACCCTCGGAGTTCACCAAAAACTGATGTACACGCGGTGAATGATATTCTGTCCCGTCGTCAAAACGTGTATGAAAGACAATGTACTTTTTTCCGTCATCGTCCGCAAAAGCCGAGTTGTGTCCTGTTGACATATACGCCTTGGGCAGACTTGGCAGAATATAATTTCCCGAAAGCTTCAATCCGTAATCAGCGTGGTTTCCCCCCTTTGTCAAGGTCTGACCGTTCATATCAACATATTCTCCGTCGGGCTTTTCACTGCGGAATACGCGTATTTGGTAGCCGCCGTTGCTCCAAAGTGAGCCGTAAGATACAAATAAATAATAGTATCCGCTGTTTTCATCATATAGGATATACGGTCCTTCCGCAGACATATGCCCTCCGCCGATAAGACGTTTGCCGTAATATGGGTCAACATTGTTATCGGGATCTGCCTGCGGGTGGATAACCTTACCCGTGGACTCGTCAATCTCCAAAAGAAATATTCCTCCGCTCCACGAGCCGTACACAAGCCACATTTTTCCATCGCCGTCATAGAAAACGGAGGGGTCTATGGCGTTTGGAAAATCCTCATATCGGTAACTGCCGCCTTTGAAGTAGGCGGACATTGCGTATTCCTCGTCAACATAATCCAGAACGTCGGTGGAATAAATCGTTTTTTTGTCAAAACCCGAATATATAAGCGCGCCCTGCCACTCAAAAGGACCTTCGGGCGCGTCCGAGATACCGTAGTACAAATTTGAGGCGTTCCAAGTAGAAGTGGTGCAGCAGTACATCACATACTTGCCCATCGCCCTGTTGTAAATTACATCGGGCGCCCATACGTGTTCACCGCCGTTTTGCGCGTCGTCGGTGGAAATAAGACTGTCGGGACTGCCCGCGTAAGCGAAAGCCTTATCGTATACCGAGTAAATCCGTCCGAACACGGTATTGCTTTCCCCATAACCGTCGGCGAGAAAACTCCAGCTTTTCAAATCGGAGCAAGCTGCCGCCGACATATGCGTACCGTAAATGTAATATGTATCTCCCGCTTTCAGAATTGACGGGTCGTGAACGGAAACTCCCGACGAAACGTCGCCCGTTTCAATGCCCTCATAGCTTACGGAAAAATCGTAATCGGGCTCTTTTGCGGCGCACGAGGCAAAAGTCATCGACATTGCGGGCAGGAGCAGCGCAGCGGCTGCGCGGCGTAATTTTTCGGACATATTAATTCTCCTTTGCTTTTTTTACCATTATATATAAATACGCCGATAAAATCAATATCTTATTCTGTCGATTAACTGTTCTTTTCTGCTTTTCTGTACTCGGTCGGTGTAAGACCCGTTTTCGCTTTGAACTGCTTCATAAAATGAACGGCGTTTTTATATCCGCACATATCGGCGGCGCGGCTGACGGGAACGTCCGTTGTTGACAGTATAAACTTCGCGTATTCAATTCTGCTGTTTATGATTTCGTTCATTATGCCGCATCCGAAAAGCTTTTTATACGTATGCTCAAAATGCGATACGCTCATTGCCGTTTCGCTTGCAAGTCCCGCAACGTTCCAGTCACGCTGGGGCGCGGCGCGTATTCTGCCGCGTATAAGGGACATCTGCTCATAATAGGAAGAAACGTTCTGCCCGCCGCAAAGCTGTTCGCTCAATTTCGCGAAAAAAATCTTCATATATAATTCAATCGAATATGAACGGTACAAATTATCGGAAAAAAATTCATAGCTCATACTTTCCGTCAGTGCGGACAGCGTGTTCATATCCCTTACGCCCAAAACGGTGTTAAATGGGATTTTAAGTATGTTAAATATTTCCGCCTCCTCCTCGGAAAAGGAAAAATGAAACCAATCGTTTACAAATTCCCGTCCCGCTGCGCGGTAATGCTGGGGAAAGCCCTCTCTGTATAAAATAAAGGAATTTTCGGGCGTTTCAACGGTTTCGCCGTCCAAAATAAATACGGCGGGGGTTTTAAGCAGTATCAGCACATTGTCTCCCGAACCGTTCGGGCGGGAAATGTAAAAATCCTTTCCGTGGCTGAAATTACAGCCGATTTTGTTTATCTTCAAAAAAATCTCCTCCGTTCATATTATGTTTAATATTATATCATTTTGTACAGAAAAAGCAAGTCCTATTGTTACAAAAATGCGGTCAATTATTTGTGTATAATTATTTACAATTCCACAAAAAGCAGAATATGACAGCAAAACAGCAGAAAAGAATATTGCTTTTTGAATTAATTATGCTATAATTGTGACAGAAACCGTGTGACTTGTTTTTTACTATAAAAAGATTTAAGGAGCGGAATTTTATGTACAGAGAGGAACACCCCAACCCTCAGTTTTACCGAGACGAATGGAAAAATCTCAACGGTGAATGGGACTTTGAATTTGATTTCGGAGCAAGCGGAAAAGAGCGGGAGCTTTATAAAAGCGGCGGCTTCAGCCGTAAAATAAACGTCCCGTTTTGCCCCGAAAGCAAGCTGTCGGGGGTTGAATACAAGGATTTTATGAACTGCGTGTGGTATATGCGCGAGTTTGACGTTCCCGAAAAGTGGAGAACTTCGGGCAGAATTTTTATTCATTTCGGCGCGGCGGACTACAAAGCCACCGTATACATAAACGGTAAAGAAATCGGAACGCATACGGGCGGTTATACACCGTTCAAATTCGATATAACCGAGCATATTACCGACGGCGAAAATACCGTATGTCTATGCGCCGAGGACGACAACCGTCACGGATTTCAGCCGAGGGGAAAGCAAGCGGAAAAATTCTTTTCGTCGGGCTGCGATTACACCCGCACAACTGGAATTTGGCAGACGGTTTGGCTTGAACATACTCCCGACAGCTATATTGAAAATTTCTGTTTTTATCCCGATATTGAAAACAGCAGGCTCTTGTTTGACGTAAAAACCTGCGGTTCGGAACGGTTAAGCATAGCCGTTTCCTACCGCGGCAAGCCTATGGGAAACGCGGAACTTGTTTCCTATTCAAATATTATAAAAGGTGAAATACGTCTCGCCGAAAAGCACTTGTGGGAGCTTGGCAAAGGCAGGCTGTACGACGTTGAAATGCGGTACGGCGAAGATACCGTCAAAAGCTATTTCGGACTGAGAGAAGTAAAAATGGAAGGATTTAAATTCCTCCTCAACGGCAAATCGGTATTTCAGCGGCTTGTGCTCGACCAAGGCTTTTATCCCGACGGAATTTATACCGCGCCCTCGGATGCTGATTTTGCAAGGGATATACAGCTTTCCCTAAACGCGGGCTTTAACGGCGCGAGACTTCATCAAAAAGTGTTTGAACCGAGGTTTCTGTACTGCTGTGATAAAATGGGATATATGGTTTGGGGCGAATACGCGAACTGGGGCTTGAACGTTTCATCTGCCGAGATTTTGCCGTCCTACATAAGCCAATGGCGTGAAACGGTGGAACGGGACTTTAATCACCCCTCGGTTATCGGCTGGTGTCCCTTTAACGAAACGTGGGACTATCGGGGAAAAAGGCAGCGTGACGAAATTATTTCCGCAGTTTATTATATGACAAAGGAAATGGACGGGACGCGTCCCTGTATTGATACAAGCGGGCATTACCACGTTGTTACGGATATTTTTGACGTTCACGATTATGAACAGAACTCGAAAGTTTTTGCGGACAAATTTAAAAAAATATCGGAGGGAACAATAGACAATTTTGCAAACGACCGTCAGCAGTACAAGGGAGAACCTGTTTTTGTCAGCGAATACGGCGGCATATGCCGTGCCGCCGACAACGAAAAGGGCTGGGGTTACGGTACTTCGCCGCGCAATGATAAGGAATTTTTGGAACGATACAAGGGGCTGACCTCCGCACTTTTGGCAAACCCGTATATTTTTGGATTTTGCTACACACAGCTTTATGATGTTGAGCAGGAAACGAACGGGCTTTATACATATGAGCGAGAGCCAAAGGCTGACATAAACAGAATAAAGGAAATTAATACGCAGACCTCTGCAATAGAGGAATGGCAAAAGTAAATATTTCAATATGCGGGGAAATATAAAAAGATACTGTATAGCTTGTGTGCATATACAGTATCTTTTGTTTTATGCAGGGGGAATGTCGTGTTTATGGGCGTTTGATTTGTTTTGTATTTTTAGCAATGAAGTATACGCCCGTGACTGTTCAAAAAAGGTCAAGGCTATTCTTCATAATAAAGGCGAGGCGGGGCAGATAATGGCTCCCATACCTATGTACGGTTACTTGAAAGACCCGAATGATAAAAAACACTGGTTGGTCGATGAAGAAGCCGCCGAGGTTGTGAGGACGATTTTCGACCTTTATGTCAACGGTTACGGTACAAAGAAAATTG
>JAMPDU010000182.1 GCA_023665505.1 Ruminococcus sp. | reverse complement strand
ACCCCGCCAGCGCGGGGCTGCGCTGGACCAGCCGCTTGCCTAAAGGGCTTTTAGTAAGATATTGCGGACTATTCTGTGCTAAACCGCCGATTACATAAAATTATTAAACTATTATTATTAATTATTAATTGATTTTTTTGCGGATATGTGCTATAATTATTTTATATACTATTTTTTAGGAGAAATGTAAAATGCTGGATATTAAATTTGTCCGGGAAAACCCCGACGCCGTAAAAGAAAATATTAAGAAAAAATTTCAGGAAAACAAGCTCCCCCTCGTTGACGAGATTATCGCTCTCGACGCGGAGCTGCGCGCCGCGAAAACAGAGGCGGACGACCTCCGCGCCAAAAGAAACAAGGTTTCAAAGGAAATCGGCGGACTTATGGCGCAGGGCAAAAAGGACGAGGCTGAGTCCGCCAAAAAACAGGTTGCCGAGTTTGCCGACCGCCTCGCCGCCCTCGAAGTCAAGGAAACCGAGCTGGGCGAAAAACTTACCAAAAATATGATGATTATTCCCAATATCATCGACCCCTCCGTCCCCGTGGGCAAGGACGACAGCGAAAACGTGGAGCTGGAGCGTTTCGGCGAGCCTGTTGTCCCCGAGTTTGAAGTGCCCTACCACACCGATATTATGGAGAAACTGCAAGGCATAGACCTTGACAGCGCAAGAAAAGTCGCGGGCAACGGTTTCTACTACCTTATGGGAGATATTGCCAGACTGCACAGCGCGGTGATTTCCTACGCCCGTGATTTTATGATAAACCGCGGTTTCACCTATTGCGTACCGCCGTTTATGATTCGCAGCGGCGTGGTTACGGGGGTTATGAGCTTTGCCGAAATGGACGCGATGATGTACAAAATCGAGGGAGAGGATTTGTACCTGATAGGTACGTCCGAACACTCAATGATAGGCAAGTACATCGACACCATTGTGCAGGAAAAAACCCTGCCCCACACCCTGACCAGCTATTCACCCTGTTTCCGCAAGGAAAAGGGCGCACACGGCATTGAGGAGCGTGGCGTGTACCGCATACACCAGTTTGAAAAGCAGGAAATGATTGTCATCTGCAAGCCCGAGGACAGCATGGAGTGGTTTCACAAGCTTTGGCGGAATACGGTTGACCTGTTCCGTTCAATGGATATACCGGTGCGTACTATCGAGTGCTGTTCGGGGGATTTGGCGGACTTGAAAGTGAAGTCCTACGACGTTGAGGCGTGGTCGCCCCGTCAGAAAAAATATTTTGAGGTAGGCAGCTGCTCCAATTTGGGGGACGCTCAGGCGCGGCGTTTAAAGATACGTGTAAACGGCGAGGACGGCAAGAAATATTTTGCGCATACGCTGAATAATACGGTTGTCGCGCCGCCGAGAATGCTGATAGCGTTTCTTGAGAATAATCTTTGCGAGGACGGCTCGGTGAAAATTCCCGAGGTTTTGAGACCGTATATGGGCGGGATTGAGATGATTTCTGTTAATTAATAATTAATAATTTTCCGTAACCGCAAAATGAAAAAAACCCGCCGGCAAATTAATGCCGGCGGGTTTTAAATAAAATAACATCTTTTGTAGGGGACGGGTCTCCTGCTAGAGATTAGAAAATCAGAGGTTAGAGGCTAGAAATTTGTTAATGTAAATTAACAAGAATTTCTAGCCTCTTGTTTCTAACCTCTAGTTTCTATTGGAAAACCCGTCCCCTACAAAATCTCTGTAATTAAATTGCATAAAAAAATTATTAATTATTAATTATTAATTATTAATTAATAATTTATCCCAACACTTGACATTTTCTGTCGGAACGTGTATAATTATAGGGACAGTTATTTGTCAAATAATTTGAAAAGGGGAAATTTATTATGTATTGTCCGAAATGCGGAAAGGAAATTGCCGACGGTGAGGTCTGTTCCTGCGGATATTCGCAGGACGGGGAGAAGTCCTCGCCTTTGCCCGACGGAAAGGCTATCGCCGAAAGCGCCAAAAACGCCGCCGAGGCTCTGAAAAACAGTCCGTTTGTGTCCGAGGTGCTGGCGACTGTTGCCGGTGCGGCTGCCGACCCCGAAAAACAGGTCAAGGAAAATTCCGAGCGCACCGATATTCTTTGGGTAATAATGGCTGTGCTGGAATCCGTACTCACATCGCTGGGTCTGGCAATATTTATCAACAGCCTGATGAACTCCGCGCTGAAAGCGGTTTCATTCGGTTCGCCGAAACTTGGCGCGGGAACGTTCTTTAAAATATTCGGAGCGGCTTTTTTGTGGTCTGTAATATGTATAGCCGTGCTGATGCTTATGTATATGCTGTTTATGAAAATACACAAAAAGCAAATCAGCTTTTCGGCGGCGGCGAACACCATGGCGACGGCTGCCGTACCGTCGGCGGCAATGGTTTTCGCGGGCGGTTTGCTGAGCTTGATTTACGCGCCTTTGGGCACGTTCCTGATAATTGCCGCGCTTATTACGCTTGTTTCGCTTTGCTATTCATCGGTACGAAACGAGAACGGCGCAAAGCTGCCGGCGTTTTGGCTGTTTGTGATTTTCGCCTCGGTGACGGCGGCGGTATGCACCCTTGCGGGAAACCTCTGCATGAAAATGTTTGTTGAAAGTTTTGCCGAAAGTCTTGTAAACAGGCTTTTCTGAGTACAACGGTTTAGGCTGAAAAATACGCGGTTTAATATTTTTTTGTAACGCTTTTTCATCTCCCACATAAAATGAACTATGAAAAGCCCCACGGCGGAACGGAGAAAACTTCCAAACTGCCGCGGCTGTTCACAAATACATTATTTGAAGGAGCGTATTTTTTATGAATTGTGGTCTTAACTTTGGCAACAACAGCTGCTGCTGGATCATCATTATCCTGCTTGTTCTCTGGTTCTGCTGCGGAAACAACAGCAACAACGGCAGCACATGCGGCTGCAACAACAACGATTGTTCTTGCTGCTAAGGGAAACTCCCAAAAGCCGATTCGCCGCCCGCGGGTCGGCTTAATTCTTTTTATGACTGCAATTGCGGGTATGCTTGTTACTTGGCGCGGCATTGCCTGCGGCAATACTGTAAAATAACGTCTTTTGCAGGGGGCGGATTCTGTATGCGCCCGCTTGTTCTGAAATTGTTACGGCGGGCGCATACAGGATGCGCCCCTACAGATGTGGTTATTATTTTGTAGGCTTGCTATAAACAAATTCTGTAGGGGACGGGTTTCCCGTCCCGCCGTCACATACCTGCGGGCGGGGAAACCCCGCCCCTACAGAAATATTAAAACACGTTAAATACAAAATAGGCGGGGGCTTGCTCCCGCCTTGCGGAGCGCATGCAGTAAACAGTTCCGAAAAGAACCCCAAAATAACAGCATGCTAACCGTAAACCGCAACGCCCTGCAAACGGAACAACCAACCAATCAGCAAACAAACCAACAATTGCAATCCAAAAAATATTCACAAAAATTATATAATATCAAATAGAATTTTTATCTAAAAAGCTGTATACTTGTGTAAACGATTACATAAAGGAGCTGCTTTTATGAAAAAAATTTTTACGGCGTTTCTTGCCGCGGCAATGGCTGCCGCTCTTCTTTCGGCTTGCGGGACTGATGCCGAAACCCCCGCAAACAACGGTGCAGCCGAGGTTACGGCTGTTTCGCAAACGGGCGAAATGCGGGATATTTCCTCCATGGAGCTTGTGCGTGATATGGGCATTGGCTGGAATTTGGGCAACACCCTTGACGTATGCCAAGCAGACCGTGACGGGGACGGCAAGGTCAACGAACACGTCGGCGAGGGCGAAAAGGTGGACGAAACCCTTTGGGGCAACCCCTTTGCCACCCGTGAGCTTTTTACCGCTTTAAAGGAGGACGGCATTTCCTCCGTCCGCATACCCGTGACATGGCGCGACCACATCGACGAGGCGGGAAACATC
Organism: Ruminococcus sp.; assembly: GCA_023665505.1. Lineage (GTDB taxonomy): Bacteria > Bacillota > Clostridia > Oscillospirales > Ruminococcaceae > RGIG8773. The sequence continues at coordinate 1,010 of JAMPDU010000182.1, read as the reverse complement.
GACGGAGACTGGCTCGACCGCGTGCAGGAAGTGGTTGACTACGCCTATTCGCAGGATATGTACGTCATTCTCAACGTCCACCACGACGGCGGCGGCGACCCCGCTTTCGGCGCGTGGATTATCGAGGGGGCGAAGTCCGACAAAGAGGGCACTCTCGCGCGGTACAAAACCCTTTGGGCGCAGATTGCGGCGCGGTTTGAGGGCTACGGCGACAAGCTCGTTTTCGAGTCCATGAACGAAGTGGGCTTTGACGGACTTCCCGACGGCACGGCGTTCGGGCTGTTAAACGAGTTCAACCAAAGCTTTGTGGACTTGATACGCCAAAGCGGCGGCAACAACGGCAAACGCCACCTGCTTATCGCGGGCTACTGGACGGACATCGCCCGCAGCTGCGACGGAAAATTCCAAATGCCCGCCGACCCCGAGAACCGCTGCATTTTGTCGGTGCACTACTACACGCCGTGGGAGTTCTGCACCACCAACGTTCACAACACTTGGGGCACGCCCGCCGAGGTCAAGCAGATGGAGGACTTGTACGGGCGGCTGAAAACTACATTTATAGACAACGGCGTACCCGTGATTGTGGGGGAATACGCCGCCAGCGGCAGCGACAAAGCAAGCTGCGTGCTGTTTATCGAGAAGATGACGGGGCTTTGCGGCGAGTACGGGATTGCGCCGTTTTACTGGGACAACGGCGGGCAGGTTGACAGGCGCACCTATGAATGGCGCACGCCCGAGTTTTTGGAGGCGATGAAAAATGGGTATGGGAAAGTAAATTAAATTATTTTAGCGTACGCATCGGCGGTTTGACACACCAATTTACGCAATAAACTAACCAAACGCCCTTTAGGCAAGCGGCTGGTCCAGCGCAGCCCCGCGCTGGCAGGGTCGAGGGGCAGCGCCCTCGCGGGGAAAACGAACGCTACGCGTTCGTTTGGGGCAGAGCCCCTAAAAGCGGCGCACGTCCGCAGGACGGCGGCGTGTTATCGTTCAAGAGCTCCGCGGGGGGT
>JAMPDU010000181.1 GCA_023665505.1 Ruminococcus sp. | reverse complement strand
GTGGAGGGTTTCATAAAAAATAAAGGTGAAAATTTTAAAATGTGCGGCTGCTGGAAAGTTTACGGCAGCGAGGAAAAAGCAAAGCGCACATTTGAAAATTACAGCAGGTGCAGAAAATTTCTGTGCGGAAAATTAATTGAAAACCCCGATATTTACCGCGCCTTGAAATTATCGTAAATTCGCGGTTTGAAAGGAGAATACATATGGTAACTTTTTTGCTTTCGCTGCTTGTAATAGGCGGCATAACTCTTATGCTGTACTCGGCGGTGGCGCTGGTGCAGGACAAACGGTTTTTCGGTTCAGCACCGAAGGACGCGCAAGCATTGATACAACCCAAACCCGAGCGTTTCAAAGGACAGCATTTGCTTGGTTGGGTACTTTTAATTTTAAGTATGTTGGCACTGATTTCAGCCGCTTTTTTTGCCGTATGGGACGGCGTTCAAAACAATTTTGAATTCCGCCAATTTTTTGCGAGATTTCTTACAATTTTGTACGCTTACAAGGCGTATGATATGATTTGCTTTGACTTTTTGCTTGTGACCCGCACGCGTTTTTTTCAGCGGTATTATCCCGAGGTGGACGTGTGCGAGAGCTTTCACAAATACGGATTTAATTTAAAAAGTCAGATAATCCGCATTATCGTTTACCCGTTTATTTGCGCGATAATTGCTTGGATATGCGCTTTGATTTGGTGAATTAAGAGCTTGAAAAAACGATACTGCGGTAAACTAACTTTAGTTACCGCAGTATCGTTTAACTCATTGTACATCAACTCTATAAGAGTGCATAATCAGCAGCCTATTCAAGATTTAGCTTTTTGGCAAATATCCTCTCCGCCCCAATCAAAAATCCAACGGACAGAACCGCCGATGTAACAAGTGTTACTCCCATTATGCTGTTGAAAAATTCAAGGATAACAGCCGCTGGAATTTCCTCCTCGTACTTTGCCGCCTCCGCCACAAAGCTCGGGGTTATGAACATAGAACACATTCCCCCCAAAATCGATTCCGCAAACTGTATGGCGAAGTACAGCAGCACCGACATTCCCAGCTTTGACTTGTTGAAAAGGTTGCCAAGCGCAAAGGAAAAATAAATATGCGCCATTGCCATAAACGGCGACAGCAGTATAAGTACCGCGTAAGAGCCCAGCATTTCCGCAAATAAGTGCATATCGCTGTCGGTAATCGCCATTTCTGAACCGCTCGCATTGTTGAACCCAACCATAAAGCCTTCGCGGAAACTTTCGCTTAATATATTTCTGTCTATTATTTTAAACAGCCAAAACGGCTCGCCGAAAGCTATACCCGAGCAAATTCCCGTAACAATAAGGGTCGTCAGAAACCATATGTACACGCTTATCAGCTTTGACGCGATTAACTGCCATGTAGGCACGGGCAGGGTGTGCATTAAGTACCCCTCGTCACGGACTATATTCTTGTAAAATCTCACAGTGGAAAATACCAAAAGCATTACTCCCGAAATAACCGCAAGCGCAAAGAACAGCACCGCGAAAATCGCCGCCATAACTTCCATAAAAGTATTGTTGTTTACCCAAGAGGTCATTTTGTCGAAAAACAGCATAAGCACGCTTGTGGCAAGCATTGAAACGTAAAGCACGGCGTACTTTTTATAGTCCGCAAGCAAATCGTATTTTATTAATTTTTTCAGCACACGAACACCTCCCTGAAAAGCGCGTCCACGGATTTTCCGTGTTTTTCGCGAATGTCGTCCACCGTCTCGTGGAGCATAAGGCAGCCGTATTTGAGGAAAATAACCTCGTCCAAAATATGCTCCACGTCCGTAATAAGGTGTGTGGAAATTATTACCGAGGCGTTTTCGTTGTAATTTGAAATAATCGTTTTGAGTATGTAGTCCCTCGCCGCAGGGTCAACGCCGCCGATAGGCTCGTCCAGCAGGTAAAGCTCCGCGTTCCTGCTCATAACAAGAATAAGCTGCACCTTTTCCCGCGTACCCTTTGACATTGTGCGCAAACGCTCTCCGGGGTTGATGTTCAGTCTTTCAAGCATGCCGTAAGCCGTCTCCTCGCTGAAATCGGCGTAGAAGTCCTTGAAAAAATTAATAGTCTGCTTAACGTTCATCCACTCGCTTAAATACGTCCTTTCGGGGAGGTAGGACACAATTTTTTTCGTCTCCGTCCCGATAGGCTTTCCCGAGACGAAAGCCTCGCCGCTGCCCGCCGTGAGCAGTCCGCTTAAAATTTTGATTAGCGTGGTTTTGCCGCTGCCGTTGGGACCCAGCAATCCGATAATTTTACCCTGCTCTATATTCAGATTAACGTTGTTAAGCGCGATTTTTCCGCCGTAATTTTTACATAGGTTTTTACATTCAACAAGCAATTTATACACCTCGTTTTTGGAGCAGTACATAAAAATACCGATAATTTTACGTACTGCCGCAAATTATTTAAAAAAATTTCAAAATCAACACAACCGCCCCCAATAAGGGCAATTTTTTTTTAAGAATTCCCTTTGGGGGTAAATAAATTTTTGAATTTCGGAAATTTTCCTTACTTTTTGGAGAATTTCTCGGGGTCTTTTATGTAGCTGCGTACGATACTTCCGCAGTCCCTGCATATGTCGTGATAAAGCGTCTGGTCGCGGAGCGAAAACTTTTCGGTTCTGATAGAGGCGTAACCGTCCTGTTTTCCCATAACGAACTCTCCGCACCCGCAGAACGGGCAAACGATACCTTCAATAATTTCTTTGCTGCTCATAATAAAATCTCCTTTAGCCTATATAATTTTTCAGAAGTTCCATAGCCTCGTCCGGAGTATACCCCAGCCTCTGCATTTTCTGTAAAAATGTGTCAAGCTGTTCTCCCGCAAGCTGCTGCCGCAGGTTTGTGATGACCTTTTCGTCGCCCGTAACGAACCGTCCCGCGGTTCTTTGGGTATATAGCAATCCGTCCCGCTCAAGCTCGGAAAGAGCTTTTTGCATGGTATTCGGGTTGACCTCCGCCTCGGCGGCAAGCTCCCTGACGGACAAAAGCTTTTCGCCTGTTTTGTACTCACCGATCGCTATGCGCAGCTTAATATGCTCAATTATCTGGACGTATATCGGCGCGGTGGAATTAAAGTCCCATGGCATAGCATATCCTCCCTCTTTTGTACTATTAGCTTAATACAATGATATATCATATTTTATCATTTGTCAATAGTTTTTGAAAAAATTAAGAATTTGTTTACAATTTAGAAGTTAGAGGTTAGAGGATAGAGGTTAGAAATTTATGCCTGCAAATTACAGGGCAACTGACACATAATGAATACAGTAACAGTTTTCTCCAAAAAAATTATTGCAAAATTGCTAAAAACCCTTGACAGTTAATCGTTTTCAATGTAAAATATATATAAGGTTATTTATCCAAATCTATAAAAATTTTACATATCTTTAAGGAGGAAATTCAAAATGAGCGAATTTTTCAAGAACATCGGCAAAATCCCTTTCGAGGGCAAGAGCAGCACCAACCCCCTTGCGTTCAAGTACTACAACCCCGACGAGGTTGTGGCGGGCAAAACTATGCGGGAACAGCTTAAGTTTGCCCTTTCCTGGTGGCACACCATGGGCGGAGACGGCACGGATATGTTCGGCGTGGGTACTGCGGACAAGACTTGGGGCGAAACCGACCCCGCCGCAAGAGCCAAAGCCAAAGTTGACGCGGCTTTTGAAATTATGGAAAAACTTTCCATTGACTACTTCTGTTTCCACGACCGCGACCTTTCTCCCGAGTACGGCACCCTTGCGGAAACCAACGCCAAACTTGACGAAATCACCGACTATATCGCCGATAAAATGAAGTCCAATCCGAAAATCAAGCTCCTTTGGGGTACGGCTAAGTGTTTCGACCACCCCCGCTATATGCACGGCGCGGGAACTTCCCCCTCGGCGGACGTTTTTGCGTACGCGGCGGCTCAAATCAAAAAGGCTGTTGAGGCTACCGTAAAACTGGGCGGAAACGGTTACGTATTCTGGGGCGGACGTGAGGGCTACGAAACCCTGCTGAACACAAATATGGGTTTGGAGCTTGACAATATGGCACGCCTTATGAGAATGACCGTGGACTATGCCCGCTCAATCGGCTACAAGGGCGATTTCTACATTGAGCCTAAGCCCAAGGAACCCACAAAGCACCAGTACGACTTCGACACCGCCACGGTTCTCGGTTTCCTCCGCAAGTACGGTCTTGAAAAGGATTTCAAAATGAATATCGAGGCTAACCACGCCACCCTCGCTCAGCACACTTTCCAGCACGAGCTTAGGGTTGCCCGTGACAACGGCGTGTTCGGCTCTATCGACGCCAATCAGGGCGATATGCTCCTGGGCTGGGACACCGACCAATTCCCCACAAACGTTTACGACGCGGCTCTCTGTATGTACGAGGTACTGAAAGCGGGCGGCTTTACCAACGGCGGACTTAACTTCGATTCCAAAGCGCGGCGCGGCTCTTACACCCCCGAGGATATTTTCCATAGCTACATCGCGGGTATGGATACCTTTGCGCTGGGACTTAAAATTGCCGACAAAATCATCGCCGACGGCAGACTTGACAAGTTTGTGGACGACCGCTACGCCTCGTGGAAAACGGGTATCGGCGCGGACATCATCAGCGGCAAGGCAACTCTCGCCGACCTTGAAAAATACGCGCTTGAAAAGGGCGAGGTTACAAATTCCCTCACAAGCGGCAGACAGGAAATGCTGGAGTCTATTCTCAACAACATTATGTTCAACCAGTAAATTTTAAAGGAGGTTACATTATGACAATTGTTACCCAAAATGAAATATTTTATTTAAATACTCGCATTAACAGCTTTAGGCTTTATACCTGCAAAAACGAAACTGACAATATCAGTGACAACAGTTGTGAATGCTCATTAATGTGCGATGTTTTTGGAATGAATCAAGAAAAGTTAAATTTTAAAATTGCTAATTTAAGTGCCTCAACAGAAAAGGAACT
>JAMPDU010000180.1 GCA_023665505.1 Ruminococcus sp. | reverse complement strand
TCGTACTTATTATGTAAAAAATTACACCGAAAATTATGGAAAAAAATAACAAAATTATGCCTCCGAACATTTTTGCCAAGGTAATTTTTGCCAAAAGCGCCCCTCCGCCGCACATAATCGAGCAATAAACAATCTTGCAAAAAATTCCTTTTATGTAATTATTATCCAATTTTGTGTACTTTTTGGCAAGGGCAACCGCCGGCAGACATATTACCGCATAGCACAAAAGCGTGGAAATCGCCGCCCCCGTTATGTTCAGCTCGGGAATTGGCACAAGCAGGATATTTCCTACAAATTTTACCAATACCCCGGGGAGCATGAGTTTTACCGGCAAATCGGGACGTCCCGCCGCCTGCAAAATCGCGAAGGCGGTTGACGATACGCACAAAAACGCCACCGCAATCCCAAGAATTGCCAGCGAGGCGGTACAGGCGGCTGTCTCGGTGGGTTTCGTCGGGAAAAGGGTTTGCAGGATTTCCCCCGAAAGCGCGGAAATTCCCGCCGCCGAGGGGAACGAAACCAGTGCGGTTACAAACAGGGCTTTTTCTGCGGAAGTCCGCACCCGTTTGCCGTCACGCTCGGCGAAAGCCTCGGAAAGCGCGGGCAGAACGCCTTTCCCGAACATATTGGTAAAAGATGGAACGAGGTTAAAAACCGTGACGGCAAGTCCCGTAAAGCTGCCGAAAAGAAAGGCGGGAAGTTCGGCGGCGGGGACGTTTGGGGCGATTTCCGCGAAAACGGCGGGAGCTTTTTTCGCCGCCGATTTCAGGGCGCGCATTATGGTCACAAGGTCGATTAGGGACGTGAGGTTCGTCACCAGCGCCCCCAAAGCTATCGGCACGGCGGTTTTCAGCAGGTCGGAGACAATTTTTCGGCGGCTGTCGGTGTGGTTCGCTCCGCTTGTGGAAATAATTTCCTCCCGCGTCAGACCGTCCCCCGAAACCTTGTCCCGCGCTATCAGGAAAAAAGTTCCAACCGCCGAGGAAAGGGAGATACCGAACACAGCCGCGGCGGCGGCGAGAGCGGTGGGGGAGCAGTGGAAAAAATCCCGTAGAAACGCGGTTTTATCGGGGTTTTTCAGCACCCAAAGGCAGAGGGCAAGTCCCCCGCATAGCTTGACAAGTCCCTCCAAAATTTGGGAAACGGCGGTGGGGTACATATTCCGCAGACCCTCGTAATACCCCCGATAAACCGCCGTCACGCAGCCGAAAAACACCGACGGCGCAATCGCCAGCACCGCCGGGACGGTCTCGGGGCTGTCGTTGACGTACACGCAGAAAGGGCGTGCCAAAAGGAGCATTGCGGCTGTAAAGGCAAGTCCCATTACAGCGAAAAAAGCCACGGCGGTTGACTTTATTCCGCGAAGATTTCCATATCTTTCCAGCGCGGAGTTTTCCGCCGTAACCTTGGCGACAGCCGCGGGCAGCCCCGTCACCGAAACGGCGTAAACCGTCATAAAAATGCCGTAAGCCCCCGAAAAATAGCCCATTCCCGTGCCGCCCAGCAGGTTCGCCAGCGGCACGCGGAACAGCGCCCCCGCCAGTTTCGTCAGCAGCGCCGAAAAAATCAGCACCGCCGAGCCGTACAAAAAGCCTTGTTTTTTCAAAATTTTTCCTGCCTTTCATTTTTTTCTAAATTTTATGTTGCAGACCGCAAAAAAATGTGCTATAATATAGATTGGATTTTTGAAATTCTCGATTGGAGGAAAATTATGGAATACGAATTTTCAAATAAAGTAGCGGGACTTAAAGCCTCCGCCATACGTGAAATACTGAAATTTACGGCGTTTCCCGACGTTATATCCTTTGCTGCGGGAAATCCCGCCCCCGAGGCTTTCCCCGTGGCGGAAGTGGGGGAAATTACCAAAAAAATTCTCACCGAAAACCCCGTGGCAGCTTTGCAGTACAGCATTACCGAGGGGTACACGCCGCTGCGGGAAACTCTTAAGAAACGGCTTGGTTTACAAAAAAGTTACAATTCAGACATAGATGATGTAATAATCACCTCCGGCGGACAGCAGGGCAACGAGCTTTCCTGCAAAATTTTCCTCAACGAGGGGGACACGCTCATCTGCGAATCGCCGTCTTTTATCGGCAGCATCAACTCTTTCAAGTCCTACAACGTCAACCTCGTGGGGGTTGAAATGGACGGCGAGGGCGTCGACCCCGAGCGGCTTGAGGCAGCTCTGAAAGCCAACAAAAACACGAAAATAATCTACCTGATACCGAATTTTCAGAACCCCACGGGGAACTGTATGTCTTATGAGCGGCGGAAAACCGTCTACGAACTGGCAAAAAAATACAATGTGATGATTTTGGAGGACAACCCCTACGGCGAAATCCGTTTCGAGGGGGAAAATATCCCCTCAATAAAGTCCCTCGATACCGACGGCAGGGTCATTTACTGCGGCAGCTTTTCAAAGGTGCTCGCTCCCGGAATTCGGGTGGGATTTGTTTCCGCGCCCAAGGCGGCGGCGCAGAAAATCGTGGTCTGCAAACAGGTTGCGGACGTTCACACAAATATTTTGGCGCAGATGATTGCCGACGAATTTGTAAATAATTACAATTTTGAACAGCATTTGGAAAAAATTAGAGAAATTTACCGTAAAAAGTGCGGGCTTATGCTTTCGGAAATCGATAGGAATTTTTCCCAAAAAATAACAGTTACACACCCTCAGGGGGGACTTTTCATCTGGGCGACCCTGCCCCAAGGCTGCAACATGACCGAATTCTGCAAAAAGGCGGTGGAATCGAAGGTTGCGGTTGTCCCCGGCAACGCTTTTACCGTTCACGAGGACGACCCCACAAGCTCTTTCAGAATGAATTTTTCCACCCCGACGGACGAGCAGCTTGTTAAAGGGTGCGAAATTTTGGGAAAACTTTCCAAGGAAATGTTTGACTGATATGTAAATTTTATATAAATTTAGTATGAATTTTATTTGGAGGAAATTTTTATGTTCGACAAAGACAAAAAGGTGATTTTCAGCGGAATTCAGCCCACCGGCACGTTCACTTTGGGCAATTACATCGGCGCGGTGTCCCGCTGGGGAAAACTTCAGGACGAATACAACTGCATATACTCGATAGTGGATATGCACGCTATAACGGTGTTTCAGGACCCCGCCCAGCTGCGTAAAAGGACGCTTGAGTCCTACGCCCTGCTGCTTGCCTGCGGCATCGACCCGGAGCGTTCCGTGGCGTTCATTCAAAGCCACGCCCCCACCCACCCCGAGCTTAACTGGATTTTGGCGTGCTCTACCCAGTACGGGGAACTTACCAGAATGACCCAGTTTAAGGATAAATCTGCCAAACACCCGGACGACATCAACGCGGGGCTGTTCACCTACCCGGTGCTTATGGCGGCGGATATTCTGGCGTACAACGCCGACCTCGTCCCCGTGGGCGTCGACCAAAAGCAGCACGTTGAGCTGGCGCGGAACATCGCCCAGCGGTTCAACGGCAGATACGGCGACTTTTTTACTGTTCCAGAGCCGTTTATCGGCGAGACCGAAAAGGTTATGTCCTTGCAGGAGCCCACGAAAAAAATGTCCAAATCCGACGAAAATCCCAATGCGTGCATACTCATTCTGGACGAGCCTGACGTGATAATCCGCAAGTTTAAGAGGGCTGTCACCGACAGCGGTTCGGAGGTGCGATATGCCGAGGATAAGCCCGGCGTAAGCAACCTTATGGCGATATATTCCTCTGCCACGGGCAAGGATTTTGCTTCGATTGAGCGGGAGTTTGACGGCAAGGGTTATGGCGATTTCAAGCTTGCCGTGGGCGAGACTGTTGCCGACTGGCTCGCGCCCGTACGCGGGGAATTTTCGCGTTTGATGGCTGATAAGGCGTACCTTAAGGAGTGCTATACAAACGGCGCGCGGGCGGCGATGTCGATAAGCGGCAAAATCGTTTCAAAGGCGTACCATAAAGTGGGATTTGTTGACATTAAATAGGAAAATTTTGCACATTAAACAAAAAAAGCGCATTTTGCAGATAGGTTTTCGGTAATTTGCTGTACGGGCGGTAAATTGTGGATTTTCGTTCATAATTTAGTCTTAAATTATTGGGTAAAAGTGCTAAATTTTTGAGGATATGTTATGCAAAAAGACTATTTTTCACCCGTAATTTACGAAAACCATTGACAGATTGCCAAAACAGTTGTATATTTAAGAGGAACGGCGAAAACGTTTAGAAAACGTTTGAAATTCTGCCGGAACTTTTTGAGCGGGAGAAATGTTATGGTTTCGATTAAGGACATTGCTTTTGCCTGCGGCGTTTCAATCGCTACGGTCAGCAAGGCGCTGAACAACCATAAGGACGTCAGCGAGTCCACAAAAGCCATGATTAGGGAAACCGCCAAGAAAATGGGCTATCTGCCCAACTCACAGGCGAGAGCGCTTAAAACCAACCGTACATACAACCTCGGCGTACTTTTTGCGGAACGCGCCCAGAGCGGGCTTACCCACAGCCACTTTGCCGCGGTGCTGAACGGTTTTAAAAACGAGGCTGAGGCTAACGGCTACGATATTACTTTCATCAGCCGCGGCATCGGCAGCGCCCAAATGACGTACTACGAACACTGCGTGTGCAGGAACGTCGACGGGGCGGTGGTGGTCTGCGTTGACGATTTTGAGGACGCCGGTATCGCTGAACTGCTGAGCAGCTCGGTGCCTGCCGTTACGATAGATTACAAGTTTGAGGGGAAACCCGCCGTAATGTCCAACAACACTTTGGGCATGAAAAGCATCGTGGAATACGTCTACGGCATGGGACACAGAAAAATTGCGTATATTTACGGCGACGACTCAAGGGTCACAACCGAGAGGCTGAACAGTTTCCGGGATACCTTGAAAAGCCTGAATATAGATGTTCGGAGCGATTATCTGCTCCGCGGCGTGTATCACGACGCCGAAACCACGGAAAAACTCGTCACCGAGCTTGTCGGAACGAATGACCCGCCCACATGTATTATCCTGCCGGACGATTTCTCGGCGGTGGGCGCAATGACGGCGTTTGAAAAGCTGGGAATGAAC
>JAMPDU010000017.1 GCA_023665505.1 Ruminococcus sp. | reverse complement strand
ACAATTTGTAGGGGACGGGTTTCCCGTCCCGCTGTCACATACCTGCGGGCGGGGAAACCCCGCCCCTACAAATTTTTACGTATAAATTTAAACCCGCCGACATTGGTTTGTCAGCGGGTTTATTTCATTTTGCGGTTACAGAAAAATTATTAATTATTAATTATTAATTATTAATTATTAATTGTAATCACAACCACCTCCGGCGGATTGAAAACCCGGGGCAGAATATTTTTGCAAAGCCCTCGGCTGACTATCATTTCCGTGCTGCCGTCGGCGAGAGTGTAACGTCCTCCCGCATACTTCGGGAAAAGCCCTTGGTCGGGGGCGTACAGACCGTTCAGCAGTCCCGGTACGCGAACCTGTCCGCCGTGGGCGTGCCCCGACACAACAAGGTCGAAACCTTTGCCGCTGTACTCGTCAACGCGGTCGGGGCGGTGGGAAACAAACACCGTGAAAACGCCGTCCCCGGCGTTGTTTGCGCAGGCGGAAAGCTGCTCCTCGGGGAGGGAATTGTCCGCGCCGGACACGCGGATTTTCTGCCCGTCAAAGTCGAGAATATGGCTGTCCCCCTCCAAAACCGTGACCCCGTATGAACGGAACATTTCCTTGATTTTTCCGCACTCTCCCGACCATTCCTCATGGTTGCCCACAGCGTAAAAGCAGGGGTATTTCTCCGCGATTTGGGCGAGCAGTTCCTCGGTGTGCTTGTGGGGGCGGACGTCCTCGGCAATGTCCCCCGCAAGGAGAATAATGTCGGGTTTCTGCCCGTCGATAACGTCGGCGAGAACCTGTTGATTTTTGCCGTAGCTGCTGCTGTGGAAGTCCGTCAAAAGGACTATCCGCAGGGGCTTTTTTATTTTGCCGGACTTTATTTCGTACACCGGGACGGTCAGCCCCTCGTCCAGCGCGACCGCCGCGATTATCAGCAGCCAGCCGAGGATTATGTATGTTATTTTTCGGGTGAAAAGGTTTTTCATAGGGGTGCTCCAATCGCTGTTTATTTCATATATCTTTTTAACTCGTCGTAAAAATTTTCCCGCGTACCCGCCATAATTACAACGATTATTTTTTCGCCGGCGTATTCGACCCTGTACGCAAGCTCGTAATTGGTTTTGCTGTAAAAAATATCATAGCCGTAAATTCCGCTTAAATCGCCTGTTTTGGGTTCTCCCACGGTGTAATCCTCACGAATTTTATCTATAGCCTCGCGGTACAGATTTTTAAGATTTTTATCTTTCAGTTTTTTCAGGTATTTTGCCGCGGGCGGGAGAAATCGTACTTCTGTCATATGTCTTTTCCCTCCGCGTCGAAAACATCTTCATAGGAAAAATACTCCCCCGTGCCCTCTGCGGCGTCCTCCGCCGCGGAAATCATTTTCTCAACCGCGGGGCGAACCCGCGCCTGCATTTCTTTAAACCGCGACAAAAGCTCCTCTCCCGACAAGCCTTGCTTAATCAAATCGGCAAGTATCTGCTCGGCAAATTCGCCCCCCGCCGTCTCCTTTGCGGGACGTATAACAAGCTCGTTCCCTCGGAGCATACATTCCGCTTTGTCGGCAAACCCCAGCTTTGAAAAATAGCTCATGGGTATTGTTATCTGCCGTTTGGACGATATATTCACGATTTTTTTATCGGCGAAACCTCCGCCGCTCATTGTTACCGACATAAGAGTACCTCCTTAATAGCTTGGTTTCTTTACTTCTTGGTTTTATTATACACCCAATGGGCGGTTTTGTCAAGAGGGTATGGTTGCGTACAAAAAATATACAAAAAACACCGCATAATCGGCATTTTATGCACTAAAAAATGAATATTCCTAAAATTTTCGGAAAAATATGCAGAAAATACTTGACAAAGATTTTTTATGGTGTATAATTAAGTGTATGATGTCAAAACGCGGCGGTACAACCAAAACCGCCGATAGAATATGGAGGAATTTAAAATGGCTAAAGAAATCAAAAAGGTAGTGCTGGCTTATTCGGGGGGACTGGACACGTCCATAATTATCCCTTGGCTGAAAGAGAACTACAATAACTGCGAGGTTATCGCCGTTTCGGGGGACGTGGGTCAAGGCACGGAGCTTGACGGTCTCGAGGAAAAGGCGTTGAAAACAGGCGCAAGCAAGCTCTACATCGAGGATTTAAACAAGGAATTTGTTGAGGAATTTGTGTTCCCAACCGTTAAGGCGGGTGCGGTTTACGAGGGTAAATATCTTTTGGGTACTTCTTTCGCCCGCCCCGTTATCGCAAAGAGAATTGTGGAAATCGCCAAAAAAGAGGGCGCGGACGCTATCTGCCACGGCTGTACCGGCAAGGGCAACGACCAGGTGCGTTTTGAGCTGACTATCAAGGCGTTTGCCCCCGAAATGGAAATTATTGCTCCTTGGCGCATTTGGAACATCAAGTCCCGTGACGAGGAAATCGACTACGCCGAGGCGCACAACATTCCCCTTAAAATAAACAGGGAGACAAATTATTCCAAAGACAAGAATTTGTGGCATTTGTCCCACGAGGGTCTCGACCTTGAAGACCCCGCCAACGAACCCCAGTACGAAAAAGAGGGTTTTTTGGAATTGGGAGTATCTCCCATTCAAGCCCCCGACAAGCCCACATATGTCACCATACACTTTGAAAAGGGCGTACCCACCGCTATCGACGGCAAGGAAATGGACGGCGTTTCCGTTATCAAAAAGCTGAACGAGCTTGGCGGCGCCAACGGTATCGGTTTGGCGGACATTGTGGAGAACCGTCTCGTCGGTATGAAATCAAGGGGCGTTTACGAAACACCGGGCGGAACGGTGCTCTACTACGCACACGACGTGCTGGAGACGATTACTCTTGACAAGGCGACCCAGCGTATGAAACAAAAACTTGCCATAGATTTCGCGGACATCGTTTACAACGGTCAGTGGTACACGCCGCTGCGGGAGGCTCTTTCCGCTTTCGTTGACAAGACCCAAGAAACCGTTACGGGCGACGTTAAGCTGAAACTTTACAAGGGCAATATCATCACGGCGGGGGTTACTTCGCCCTACACGCTTTACGACGAGGAAGTGGCGACCTTCGACGAGGATAACGTTTACAATCAGGCGGATTCGGCTGGATTTATCAATTTGTTTGGACTTCCCATTAAAGTCAAGGCAATGTTGGACGCTAAGCGAAATAAGTAAAATAAATCAACCTGTTAGGGGGCGGGGTTCATTCCCGCCCTTTACAGTTTATAATGTACAGTTGACAGTTGAAAGTTTTTATAGGAGGGTAATTATGTATTTTAAAATTGGATTTATTTTGGTTTTGCTGACGTTTTTACTGACGGGGTGCGAGAAAAATTCGGCGGAAATTTCTTTGACGGAGACGGGCGCGGAAACCGTGACAAGTACGGAAACCGAAACAAGTTCCGTTACCGAAACGAGTGCGGAAACTTCTGCCACTTCGGTTACAACGGTTACGGAAATGTCCGAAAAAGATGTGAGCATTGCAAAGCCGTACTATATCGAGGACGGCGAGCCGCCGCGGGTTTACCCCGCCGAAGAGTTTTACGACGTTTACCCCGAGGTGCTTGTTTACGCGGAAAGGCAGGACGTTTCCGACAAGGTTAAAACGGAGATTTGGCAGGAAAATCTGTATAATTCCGAGGGGATTACGGCGGTGAAATTTTACGCGGAATATCCCGTTTTGTCGGGGTATGACGGGGAGGTCTGCGAAAAAATAAACGGCGCGGTAAAGGATTACATCAACGGAAAATATGAGGAAATGCGTGAGTATGCGGACGAGTTTTTAATAGACAACGAGGAGGAAGTCAGATTTATGATTGCGAACGACAAATTTTGGTCTCAAATGTCTGTTAATATGGACGGCAATTATTTTGACGGCTACGGCTATGAAATCAACGGGAATATTTTTACGGTGTATTTCGCTTACGGTTTTGGGTACTTCGCCTCGGCGCATATGTCGGAAATTCCCGTGCCTATGATGTTTGATTTGCGAACGGGGGAGAAAATTAATTTTTCGGAATTGATAGGGGATAAGGACAAAATGAGCCAGGTTTTCGGAAAAGCATTATACCGCGGCGGGCTTTTGTTCGGCAGTTTGCCTAACGGGAATCGCAACGCGGACGAAATTTCGGAATATATGAAACCGCCGTTTTATACGGTTAGTGAGGATTATTACCCCGATGAAAGAATTGCGGCAATGGACGGCTGTATAGGCTTTTTCTTTGCGCCTTACGAAAACGGCAGTTTTGCGGACGGGGTACGGTTTTGGCGGTTGCCCGCAAGCGAGTTTATTCCTTATATGAACGAGGCGGGGAAGTCGCTTTTCGAGGGGTATGTTTCCGCCGAAACCCGCGCGCCCAATGTTGTGGAGTACAAGGGCAGACGTTGGTTTGACAACACGGAATGGGTGCCTTATGTTTTTGAACGGGGCAAGCTTACCGACGGCGACAGGGAGTTTATTTCGCTTTTTGAAAACGCGCGGGACGCGGAATATTATTTGAACGGGGAGTGAAATTTATGAGAAAAAATATTTTTATTGCAGTTTTATTATCGTTTTTACTGACGGGCTGTGAGAAAAATTCGGCGGAAATTTCTTTGACGGAGACGGGCGCGGAAACCGTGACAAGTACGAAAACCGTAGCAAGTACGGTTACGGAAACGAGTACGGAGACCGCCGAAAAAGTTACCGAAACGGAAACCGTTACGGAAATTGCGGAGGAGGAAAAAGTCAAAATCACCCCCGCCGACGAAGTTTACGACGTGTACCCGAGCAGGATAATTTACCCCGAAAAAGCGGTTACAAATATTACCGCCGAAACGGTGCAAATCAGCGAGAATTTTGAAAAGGGCGGAAAAACGATAGTGTCATTTTCGGCGGCGTACCCCGTTTTCAGCGGCGGCGACGAGGCTGTTATGAAAAAGATAAACGACAGTATAAAGGCGTATATCGACGGCATTTACAACGCGGGAAAGGAGGAAACGGAGAGGTATGTCCTGCCCGAGGTAAAAGAGGGGGAAGATGATTTCCCCTATGATTTGTGCGGCTTTTATACGCAGTCGGCTGTTACGGGCGGGAATTATTACGGCTACAAGAACGAATTTGACGTGAACGGCAATATCCTCAGCATTTATTTGGAGGAGTACAGCTACGGCGCGGGGGCGGCTCACGGCATAGGCGAGCCCGTGCCGATGATGTTCGATTTGCGCACGGGTGAGCGGGTGCTTTTCTCCGACCTTGTGGGGGACGCGGAGGGTATGTCCGAGGCTTTGAGCAAGGCTTTATTTGATTATCGGTACGCCTACACCTACACAAACTCGTCCTACCGCAGCGACGACGCGGACAAGTACGCCGAGTTCAACGAAAAAAGAATAAGCGAGGGCTTTCGGGACGACAAATTTATCGAGTTCGGCGAGGACGGAGAGGGGAATTATTTCGCCGTCTACTGCAATTCGGACGACAGGGCGGTTTTCCGAGAGGGGTGCGTGAGTATGTATCTTGCGCCCTATGAGTACGGCAGTCACGCCGACGGCATAAGGCGGGTTGACGCGCCCGTAGGCGATATAATGCCGTACCTAAACGAGGAGGGGCGCGCCCTTTTGGAGGGGTACGCCGCCGCCGAAAGCGTACCCGTGAATGTTATCGAAAATAAAGGGAAAAGATATTTTGACAACGTTTTTCCCGTGCTGACCATAGGGGAATATAATTATCAAACGAGGCTTACGGACAGCGACTATGAGCTTATGGGATTTTTCCCCGGCGTTGGAAAGATAACCCTGTTCCACTGTGCCGACGTTGATTTTGAAAAGCTTGCCAAAATAAAAAATATCGACAATATTACCGAGCTTGAGATGTATTACTGCGAGTTTGGGGATATTTCACCGCTTTTCGGGACAAATATTACTTATATAAGCGGTTACGGCAAGAATATGCCCAAGGAGCAGGCGGAAAAATTCGAGGCGCAGGGCGGAGGACGTCATGTGGGAACACAATTGGTAAATCGGTAAAAAAATAAAATAAATTTACGGAGGAATTTAAAATGGCAAAGAAAATTTTAACGGCGGTGTTGGCGGCGGTTATGCTGATGTGCGCGGCGGGCTGCTCGAAAGAGTATGTGATGACGGAGGAGGACCTTGCGCTGCAAGCGGCGTTAGAGGGCGTGTGGGGCGCGGATTACTCAACGGGGTACAACGAGTACGACGAGGACGGAAATATTTTGGTGCTGACCATAGTCGAATTCACCTATGACTTTAAGCACATGCTGCACCTCTATTCGGTTGAGAACGGGTATTTTATAACCTACGACCCCGAGGACTACACCATTGAAAATCAGTATTTCAAGGTGGAAATCGACGGCACGCCCAACTACGCGCAGATTTCCGTCAGCGACGACGGTCAGACCCTTTTGTGGATAACCGAGGACAGGACGGACAAGTATCTCAGGCTGACGGAGGAGCAGATAGATGGGATAGGCATTCCCGAGTACGACCCCGAGTACTGGGCGGCGAAAGAGGCGTCAAGGAGCGAGGCTGCGGAAAATTCCGAGAGCGTGGACGGAGACGTTTCCGAGACGGTTTCCGAAAGCGGTACGGACGTTACGGAGAGCGAGACGGAAGTTAGCGAAAGCGAAAGCGGTACGGAAGAATAAATTTTTGGAGGTATAAAAAAATGGCAGATAAAATGTGGGCGGGACGTTTTTCAAAAGAGCTTGACAAGCGGGTCAACGACTTTAACTCGTCTATTTCCTTCGACGCGAGAATGTACAGGCAGGACATCCGCGGCTCGATAGCGCACGCAACTATGCTGGGCGATACGGGCATAATAGACAAGAGCGAAAGCGAAAAAATCGTCGAGGGTCTGAACGGCATTCTTGCGGACATCGAAAGCGGGAAACTCCTTTTCGACCCAAACGCCGAGGATATTCATATGTTTGTGGAGCAGGTGCTGACGGAGCGTTTGGGGGATACGGGAAAACGCCTCCACACCGCCCGGAGCAGGAACGACCAGGTGGCTCTCGATATAAGAATGTATCTTCGGGACGAGATTATGGAACTTATTCCCATGACAAAGGATTTGGCGGAAACCCTGTGCAAAATCGCCGAGGAAAACCTTGATACCGTTATGCCCGGGTACACCCATTTGCAAAGGGCGCAGCCTATCACCCTTGCCCACCACCTTATGGCGTACGCAAATATGCTTGTGCGGGACATCGAGCGGTTCGCCGACGCGTACAAAAGAATGAACGTTATGCCTTTGGGCAGCGGCGCGCTGGCGGCGACGACCTACCCCATAGACCGCAGACAGGTCTCCGCGCTTTTGGGGTTTGACGATATTACGCAAAACAGTTTGGACGGCGTTTCCGACCGCGACTTCTGTATCGAGCTTTGCTCCGCGCTGGCGATACTTATGACCCACCTTTCGCGGCTTTCCGAGGAGATAGTTATGTGGTGCTCTTGGGAGTTTAAATTTATCGAGCTGGACGACGCTTATTCAACGGGTTCGTCCATAATGCCGCAGAAAAAGAACCCCGACATTACCGAGCTTATCCGCGGCAAAACGGGACGGGTTTACGGCGATTTGAATACCCTGCTTGTGATGATGAAAGGAATTCCCCTTGCGTATAATAAGGATATGCAGGAGGACAAAGAAGCGATTTTTGACGCGGTTGACACGGCGAAATTGTGTCTTAAAACCGTTACCCCAATGCTTGCAACGATGCGGGTTAATAAGGAGAATATGCGGAACGCCGCCGCGCGGGGCTTTATCAACGCCACGGACTGCGCCGATTACCTTGTTAAAAAGGGTATGCCGTTCCGGGACGCTTATAAAATCACGGGTACTCTTGTGGCTCTCTGCATTGAAAAGGGTACGACTTTGGAGGAACTTCCTATCGCCGAGTACAAAAAGCTTTGCGGTACATTCGAGGAGGACGTCTATCAGGCTATCAACCTTGAAACCTGCGTTAATATGCGCAAGACCGAGGGGGGTCCCGCCCCCGAAAGCGTAAAGAGACAAATCGAGTTTGTCAGAGAGGCAATAAGCATTTAATTTAAGAAGTACATAAACAATCGACCGTTTGAAAGGAATGTTAAAATGGCTTACAAGGTATTTATTGACGGACAAGAGGGAACGACGGGCTTGCGCATAATCGAGAGATTTAAGGGACGGACGGACGTGGAAATTCTCCGCATTGACGGGGATTTGCGGAAAAGCGTTACCGAGAGAAAGCGGCTTATAAATCAGTCCGACTTCACTTTTTTGTGTCTGCCAGACGCGGCGGCGGTGGAGTCCGTGTCGCTGGTTGAAAACAAAAACACAAGGGTAATAGACGCGTCCACCGCCCATAGGACTAACCCCGCCTGGGCGTACGGCTTGCCCGAGCTTTCGGCGGAGCATAGGGCGAAAATTGCCTCGTCCAAAAGAGTGGCTGTACCGGGGTGCTACGCAAGCGGCTTTAACGCCCTTTTGTACCCAATCGTCAAAGAGGGACTTATCGCGCCCTACTACCCGATAATCTGCCACGCGGTGTCGGGGTACAGCGGCGCGGGAAAAAAGGCAATAGCCGTGTACGAAAGCCCCGACAAGCCCGACGAGTACAACTCCCCGAGGCAGTACTCAATGGGCAAACAGCACAAGCACATCAAGGAAATGATGGCGGTCAGCGGACTGTCCTACCCGCCCATATTCAACCCGATAGTTGACAATTACTACAACGGCATGGTGGTGACAATCCCCCTGCACCTGCGCGCCATGTCAAAGCGCACCTCGGCAAACCACGTTTGGGAAGTTATGACGGAGCATTACGAGGGGCAGAATTTCGTCAAGGTAATGCCGTTTCAGGGCGAGGGGGTACTGGCTGACGGTTTCCTGGCGGCGAACACCCTCAAGGACACCAACCTTATGCAGTTGTTTGTTTTCGGCAACGACGACCATATTCTGCTCTGCGCGCGGCTTGACAACCTCGGCAAAGGCGCAAGCGGCGCGGCGGTGCAGTGTATGAATATTATGATGGGGATTGACGAGACGACGGGACTTGTGTAGTTGACAGTGTACAGTTGATAGTTGACAGTTGATTTTGGTTTTGCGGGACGGGTTTTCCGTCCCCTGCAAAGGCGTTGGAGGTAATTTTGATGTATAAATACGAAATAATTATCTATTGGAGCGGCGAGGACAACAGCTATATTGCGGAAGTCCCCGAGCTTGCGGGGTGCGCGGCTGACGGGGAAACTATGCAAAAGGCTCTTGAAAACGTACACACCGTCATTGAGGAATGGATTGAAACGGCGAAACTTACGGGCAGGGAAATTCCCGCGCCCAAGGGCAAGCTGGCGTTTGCGTAAAATCTTGCGGGACGGGTTTTCCGTCCCATATGAATAACGGAGTGTGATAAAATGGGCAAAAAATTTGTTGTTTCGGCGCTTTCGGTTATGGTTGCTCTGACGGCGTTTGTGTCGGGCGTTTTTATGGAGATAAGCGCAAACGCTCTCCCCGTTGACGAAAACGCCGATGTGTACGCGGTTGTCGGGAACAGGAAAATTCCCCTTTCAAGCGGCGATGCAAACGCCGTCAAAAAAATGCTTAAATCCTATGACAAAGGTCAGTCGGGAAAGTGCCCCTTTGATTTTAACATAGGCTTTGAGATTGGAAATTACCGCTACGCTATTGCTATGGACGGCTGTAATACCGTTGATGTATATTCGCTTGACGGCAAGTACATATGCGGCGGCGGAAGGTATTACGAAAATGAGTATGTGGCAAAATATTTTTATAAATATTTTGATAATGAAAATATACGGGAATATTTTTCCGATACATATGAAGATTAGGAGAAATCACTATGAAAAATTTTGAAACAATAAGCGGCGGTATCTGCGCCGCAAAAGGCTTTAAGGCAAGCGGTCTGTACTGCGGTATCAAGCGGGGTTTCCCCGACGGGAACGAGAGCCCCATAAGCAATTCAAAAAACGATATTGCAATGATTTTTGCAGACGTTGAATGTAACGCGGCAGGGGTGTACACCTCAAACAAGGTCAAGGGCGCGCCCGTCACCGTCACAAAAAACAACCTCGCAAAGTCGGGGGGAAAAGCCCGCGCGGTCATCGTCAATTCGGGCAACGCCAACACCTGCAACGCCGACGGCGAGGAAAAGGCTCTCGAAATGTGCAGGCTCACCGCCGACCGGCTGAACATTCCGCAAGAGCAGGTAATCGTCGCCTCCACGGGGGTTATCGGGGTAACTCTGCCTATCGAGCCTGTTCGGTACGCCGTCCCTCTGCTTGCGGAAAGGCTTTCCTATGAGGGAAACGCCGAGGCGGCGACAGCCATTATGACAACAGACACGGTGCGCAAGGAGTACGCCGTAAAATTCACCGTGGGCGGCAAGGAGTGCCGCATAGGCGGTATGGCAAAGGGCAGCGGAATGATACACCCCAATATGGCTACCACGCTGAATTTTATCACCACGGACTGCAACCTTTCCGCCCAAATGCTCCAAAAGGCTTTGTCCGAAATAGTAAAAATTACATACAACTGCCTGAGCGTGGACGGCGACCAGTCCACAAACGACACCTGTATGCTTATTTCCTCGGGGCTTGCGGGGAATACGGAAATTATTTCCGAAAATGAAGATTACGAAATATTCAAAAATGCACTTTATGAGGTTATGAAAAATCTTACAATTATGCTTGCCAAGGACGGCGAGGGCGCGACTAAGCTTATCACCTGCGTGTGCGGCACGTCCCCCGATTTGGACACGGCGATAACCGTGGCGAAAAGCGTTATAAAATCGCCGCTGTTAAAGTGCGCAATGTTCGGCGGGGACGCGAACTGGGGACGTATTCTCTGCGCCGTGGGCTATGCCGAGGCTGATTTTGACATAAACAAGGTGGACGTTGACATCGCCTCAAAAGCGGGCAGAATTGCCGTCTGCCGTGGCGGCGCGGGAGTAAGTTTCTCCGAGGAAAAGGCGGCGAAAATTCTTAAAGAGGACGAGATAGAAATTCTCATCGAGCTGAACGGCGGCGCGGTTTCCGCCACGGCTTGGGGCTGCGATCTGACGTATGATTATGTGAAAATAAACGGGGATTATCGCTCGTAAATTCCGCCCCGCGAAAATTGAAAGGGTGATAAATATGAAAAAAATAAAAATACATAAGTCGGTATGGATTGCTGTTTTAATAGGCTTTCTTATTGCCTCCGCAGCGATGCTGTACGTATTTTCCCAATTAGCGAATCACCATTATACACAAAAGCGTGACTTTTCTCTTAGTATTTGGCAGGGAAAATTTCCGAATGCATTCTCAATGATATATGAAAAATTCGGTGATGACTTGGAGGTTACAGACGCGTCACCCGGCGCTCTATCTATAACGTACAAATACAGCGCGGAGTTTGAAAACAAATACAATTTGAACGGTAAACCGACGGAGGAATTTTTGCAGGACATAGCGGACGAATGGTTTGAGTGTTTTCATGATGAAATTGAAGACAAACTTGAAAATCATGATGAGTATTTCAACTGGCCCGTTTCTATAAGCTTTAGTTTTGAAAAGGGCAGCGAATACGAACGGATAGCATTTTCATATGAAGATTTTGATAAATGCAATGTAATTCGGCATGAAAAGTGGTAAAAATAATTTTCGGGAGGAATATTATGCGGGACAAATACAAAATGACCGTTGAGGAAAATATTTTCACGGCAAAGCGGAATATTGTGGACTATATATGGAAAAGCGCGCGGCTTGAGGGCTTGGGCGTGACCTACCCCGACACGGAGGCTATTTACAACGGTATGCGCGCTCCCAACGTCAAGGTGTCCGACATTGTGGCGGTGAATAATTTAAAGCACGCTTGGCAGTTTTTGCTTGATACCCTCGACTGTCCCACCGACTTTAAATTTATCTGTCAGCTGAACCGTCTTGTGGGCGGGGACAATCTTATTATTCAAGCGGGTTATTTGCGTACCGTACCCGTCTCAATGGGCGGTACGACTTGGAAACCCGATATGCCCGACGAAGATAAAATACGCGGCAATCTTGCGGAAATACTGCGTATAGAAAATTCCACCGAAAGAGCAATTACGCTAATGCTTTTTTGTATGCGAAGTCAGATGTTTTTGGACGGAAACAAGCGGACGGCTATGCTTGCGGCAAACCACGAGATGATTATGAACGGCTGCGGAATAATTTCCGTGCCCATTGAAAAGCAGCAGGAATTTACAAAATTGCTTGTGGATTTTTACGAAACCGCCGAAACGGACGTTATCGCCGAGTTTGTCTATAACGAATGTATTGACGGAATTGATTTCCGTACAGATAAAGAAATTGCAGGAGAGGAAGATAAAAAATGAACAAAGAAACCGAAATAAAAGTCTTAAACGAAATAAGGTCAAAGGTGCTTATCGACGCGCTGCCCTACATACAGCGTTACAACGGCAAGGTTGTGGTGGTGAAGTACGGCGGCAACGCCATGACCAACGAGGAGCTGAAAAACGCCGTTATGAGCGACATTGTGCTGCTCTCTCTTGTCGGCGTAAAGGTGGTTTTGGTGCACGGCGGCGGTCCCGAGATCAACGATATGCTGAAAAGAGTGGGCATTGAAAGCAGGTTCGTAAACGGCTTGCGCTACACCGACGAGGCAACCGTTGACATTGTTAAAATGGTGTTGGCGGGCAAGGTCAACAAGGAGCTTGTTTCTCATCTCACTCAGCACGGCGGTCGGGCTTTGGGACTTTGCGGCATTGACGGTCAGATGATACTCGCCGACAAAATGGAGAGCGAGGTTGATTTGGGGTACGTGGGCGAAATACGCAGCGTCAACACCACCCCTATCACCGACGCGCTGGAGAACGGCTACGTCCCCGTTATCGCAACGGTTGCCTGCGGCGAAAACGGTCAGACCTACAACATCAACGCTGACACCGCCGCCGCCCGTATCGCCGCAGAACTTGGCGCGGAAAATCTCATTCTTATGACGGACATAGCGGGACTTCTCCGTGACAAGGACGACGCGGGCACGCTTATTCCCGCGGTGCAGGTAAGCGAAGTCCCCTTTATGAAACGGCAGGGCATTATCAGCGGCGGAATGATACCCAAAATAGACTGCTGCGTGGAGGCGGTACGCCGCGGCGTTAAAAAGACCTGCATTATTGACGGGCGCATACCTCATTCTATTCTTATAGAATTGCTTTCCAACGAGGGGATTGGGACGCAGTTTATATAATTAAAAATTAAACCCGCTGACGGTAATTAATCCGTCAACGGGTTTAAAATTACAGTCATCGGTTTCCTTGCCCATAATAAGCATTCTCCCCATGCTTGCGCAGATAATGCTTATCCAAAAGCTCCTGCTGCATATGCCCGATTTGCGGGTTTATCATCATGGCGTGAAAATTCATAAACGCCGCCTCCTCAAGCACCACCGCGTTGTGCACAGCCTCCTCGGCGGTTTTGCCCCAAGTGAACGGTCCGTGGCTCTTCACAAGCACCGCGGGAATTGTCAGCGGGTCTGTACCCTCGAAAGTCTCGATAATAACCGTACCGGTTTCCTTTTCATAGTCTCCGCCGATTTCGGCGGGGGTCATTGCGCGGGTGCAGGGTATCTCGCCGTAAAAATAGTCCCCGTGAGTAGTACCCATCGGTACTATCCCCCTGCCCGCCTGCGCGAAAGACGTCGCCCAGCGGCTGTGAGTGTGGACTACCCCGCCGATATTTTTAAAGGCTCGGTACAGCTCCAGATGGGTGGGGGTGTCGCTTGACGGGTTAAGGTTTCCCTCAACCACTTCCCCTGTTTTAAGGTGCACCACCACCATGTCCTCCGCGGTAAGTTTTTCGTACTCCACCCCCGAGGGCTTTATGACAACCATGCCGCTTTCCCTGTCAACGGCGGAAACGTTGCCCCAGGTGAACGTCACAAGCCCGTGTGCGGGCAGCATAAGATTTGCCGCTAAGACTTCCTGTTTTAAATTTTCGAGCATAATTTTTTCCTCCCTTACTTTACATCTTAAAAAAAATGTGTTATAATTATTTTGACAATAATTTTTGCGAAAGGCGGCGTCAAAATGTCGGAAAAGCAGCTTGTTACAGTGCTTATAGATGCGTATACCAATTTGCAGCGGATATTAACATCGGACAATATGAAAGACGAGGCGGAATATCAGCTTTTGGCGGTTAAGGCAAAGCTTGAGTCGCTGGGAATAGTTACCTCTGATTTGGACAAACAGAAACGTTAAAAAATTTAAACCCGCTGACGGTTAAACTGCTGTCAGCGGGTATTTTTACATATAACCGTACAAAAAATTATTAATTATTAATTGAATTACAGGCTGACAATTACGTTTTTCCCGCTGTTTTTGCCTTTGTAAAGCCGCCCGTCCACAAGAATAACTATGGAATCCATATGGTTTTTCTCGCTGTTTTCAACCTCGTGGCAGTCCGCGAAACCGAATGTCATTGTCACGCGTATGTTGGAATTCCCGGTTTCGACAACGCTGGAATTTATCTTGCTGCGTATGCTGTTCATACGTCCGAGGCAGTCCTCCCGCGTCCCCCGCATTATTATGAGTATCTCTTCCCCGCCCCAGCGGCATGCCAAGTCTTGCTCAGCCATGCTGTCCTTGATGATGTCCGACACGGTGACAAGCACCTCGTCTCCGCAGTCGTGACCGTAGGTGTCGTTCACCTTTTTAAAATTGTCAATATCTCCCAAAGCCACGCAGTACTCATTGCCGCTTTCGTCAAGGCTTTCAAAAAAGTCTTTCAGACTGTGGCGGTTGTACAGCCCCGTAAGGGAGTCGTGCATAGCGGTGTAATTCATTTTGTCGTAAGCGGCTTTAAGCTGTTTTATAAGGGAATTTATTTCAATCACAAACAAAAGGCTGAACAGGAAAACAACTATTGTGCAGGACAGTATATTTATAAACCGCATAAAGTCCAGAAGTTCCGGGGAAAGAGTTCTGTCAAAGAACCAAGTGAAAACGGGCGGTTTAAAGCTTAAATACACTTGACAGCCCGCCAAAGCCGTAAGCGAAACGCAGAGGAAAATTATTATCATTCTGCTGAAAATTTTCTTGTCGCAGGTAAAGAACAGCATGTAGGCGGAAATGGAAAGTTCCACCATAGCGTAGAGGAAAAAGTAGGTATCATAGCCGAGGTGCACCGTAGCCAGCACCGCATGAATGGTTATTTCGGCATAGGTGGCGATTATCCATTTAAGAGCGTTTTTTTCAAATTCGCCTTTTCCGCAGTTGTAGGCGGCGGCGATGTAGAACGCTATGCTGAAAATATTCACCAGCGTGAGCACATAAATATGCGAAAGCGCAAATATAAGAAAGAAACAAATGTGTATAACGGCGCAGGCAAAAAATGTCATTTGGTATTTAAATTTGCTGCTTATGTTAATGTCAAGCAGATTGATTTTCATTGTACTCCTCCTTTCCGCGGTTTTATCCATATACAGTAATTATACCACGTATTGGGAGAAGTTACAATATAAAAATTTAACAAAAAGAACTCTTATAATTAACAATTAATAATTAATAATGAATAATTGGCAGGATTGTACACAATTTTTGCAGGGGACGGGAAACCCGTACCTACAACACATTAATAATTAAATTTTATGGAAAAGAAAAACAGTTTCCCGTAAAATTATTAATTATTAATTAACCCCCCTTGCACACTCCCCCTCCTCCTCATCTCCTTGTCAATACCGTTAAGCACCGCCCGTTTGTCCCTGCTCCAACGGGGGGCGATAAGCAAGTCCCCCGCGCCGTCTCCCGTCAGCCGCTCTATCATAACCTCACGGGGCAGCAGCTCCAGCTGGTCGCAGACCGTCTCGATATAGTCCTCCCGCGTCATCGGCAGGACTTCCCCGCGCCTGTGCATTTCCGCCATCGCCGTGCCCTTTAAAATGTGCAGCAGGTGGATTTTTACGCCCTGCACACCCAGCTCCCCCACCGCGCGGGCGGTTTCAAGCATCATCTCTTTCGTCTCCCCGGGCAGACCGTTTATAATGTGCACGCAGACGTTTATCCCCCGCGCTTGCAGCCTGTCAAGCCCCCGCAGAAAATCCCCGTAGGTATGACAGCGGTTGATTTTTTCCGCCGTACCGTCGTGTACCGTCTGCAAACCCAGTTCCGCCGTTAAATAGGTGCGTTTGGAAAGCTCTTCCAAATAATCGGCTGTCTCCTCGGAGATACAGTCGGGACGGGTTGAAACCGCCAAACCCACGGCGTTTTCAAGGGAAAGCGCCTCCTCGAAAAGCCTTTTCAGCACAGGCAGCGGGGCGTACGTGCCCGTGTTTGCCTGGAAATAGGGTATGAAAAAAAGGTCGTCCCCCCACTTTTCGCTTATTAATTTTTTGCCGTACTCAAACTGTTCGGCAATGCTCCGCGCGGGGTTTCCCGCGAAAATCCCGCTGCCCGCCGCGCAGTAGGCGCACCCGCCCGTACCCTTTGAGCCGTCGATGTTGGGGCAGGTGAACCCGCCGTTAAGGCTGATTTTGACGGTCTTTTTGCCGAACCGCTTTTTAAGCCGGTCGCTCATGGCGTTGTACCGTTTCCCCGTGTTCGGGTCGGGGAGGATTATTTCGGTACGGCTTTTCTCTTTTTCCTCTGTCTGTTCAAAAACGCTGCACACCGTTCCGTCAGCCGCCTTTCGTCCGCACAAGCTCGCCGAACATCGCCCCGCCTATTATAAGCGCCGCGCCGACGATTTGCAAAAAAGTCATTGTCTCGCCCAAAAGGACGGCGGCAAACACCACCGCCGAAAGCGGTTCAAGATAGCCGCACACCGCCACGGTCTGCACGGGGAGCTTTGAAAGGGGCGAAAAGTAAAGGTAACAGCCGATACCCGTATTAAGTACGCCCAGCAGGAAAACCCAGCCCCAATCCCCCTCGGGGACGGTCACCGCGAAACGCTGTTTTATTCCCACAAAGACCGCCGCGGCAAGAAAACTGACGGTAAGCTGTATCACCGAATTTTCCATGCCCGTTATGTTTTTGGACTGCTTGTTAAGGGTCACCATAAAAAAGTACATCACCGCCGACATTGCCCCGCAGAAAAGTCCCCAGGAATTTTCCCCAGCCATAGCCGCCCTGCCGTTTACGAAAAATATGCCCAGCAGCACGGCGAGAAATCCCGCGATTTTGGGTACGGTCAGTTTCTCTTTAAAAATCAGCGGCGAAAGTATCATAACGATTACCGGTCCGCAGTAGTACAAAAGGGACGAAAAGCTCACGCCTATCTGCCGGTACGCCTCGTACAGGAACATCCAGCTTGCGCCCATTGCCGCCCCCGAAAGCAGGATAAACACCCCGTCCCGAGGGTTCTGCCTTATGCGGAATTTGCCGCCCGTCAGCAGGAAAATCCCAATCAGCAGAACGCTGCCGATAAGCGTTCTCATAAAAACAATTTCATAGCTTGACATTGAGATGTTGCTTGCCACAATGCCGTTCAGCCCGAAAAGAATAAGCGCGCATAAATATTTCGCGAACGCCTTTTTGTCAAGTTTTGTCGTTTCGTTTCTTTCGGACATTTTTTTTCATTCCTTTCCGTTTGGAAATCGGCGGACAGCAGACAAGTTCTTATTTCGGTACGGCTTTTCTCACTCGCTATCACCGCCGTTTTCGTCCTCCGCCGCACCGTTTGCCGACTTTTCCTCTATCTGCTCAAGTACGCCGTAAACCACCCCGTCAAGCCGCGCCGTGGGGCGTTCGATACGTTCGGGCATTTCCTCGCCGAGGGTAATTATTCTGCCGCTCTGTACCGCGCTGAGCCCGCTTGGCAGAACGTCCTCCGAAACGCTGTAAGGTAAAATTATCCATTGGGGGTCAAGCTCCAAAAGTTCCTCCTCGGTGAGGGAGATGTCCTCCCGTTCCCCCGCGGCGTTCCTGCCGAAACACGAAAAAAAGCTGCCCGCGAAAGTGCCGTCGGTTGCCGCCGCCAAATCGGAGGACATAACGTACACAAAGCTTTCAACAGACCCCTGCGCCTCGGCAAGGGCGTTCACAAGGGGTTTCATTGCCTCGGCGGCAGCCTCCTCGCAGTTTGGTTTGCCGCCGAAAACCGCGGCGACGTCCCGATAGCAGGCGTAAAGCTCCTCCGCGGAATTTGGGGCGGGGATTATCCACACCCGAGTGCCCGCGTTTTCGATGCGGGTTATGTCCTTTTTGGCGATTGGACTTTGAGAGATAAGCAGCTGCGGTTTTGCGGCGACGATTGCGTCCACGTCGGGGTTTGCGGCTGAACCCAGCTCGGTTCTGTCCGCGATTTCGGCGGGGTAATCGCAGTAAACGCTCCTGCCGATAATTTTTTCGCCGTACCCAAGCTGGCAGATTATTTCCGTAAGGGCAGGGGAAAGGCAGCCCACGGTTTCGGGCTGTTCGTTGAAGATGAGCGACCCTGCGGTGACGGGGTATCGTTTTTCCTCGGTGACGGAGGTTTCCGTCACGGGTTCGGGGAGTTCCTCCTCCACCTTTGAGCAGCCGCAGAGCAGTGCCGCCGCGAGAACGGTACACAAAAGCATTTTTTTTACAAATTTATACAAAATAAAAACTTCCAATACAATAATTTACATAATACATATAGTATAACATATTTTTTGACGGAATACAATATAAAAATGTACAAATATGCGTTGGAATTTGGATTTTTTATGGGTAAAAAAGAAACAAGAGAGGCGCAAACCCCTCCCGTTGTTATATTTTTATAAACTTTTCGGCGGCTGATTTAAAATTTCCTCCCAGTTTTCGGGGAAACCCAAGTGCCGAAGATTGATATGTTTTCGGTATTTTTTCAACAGTATTTTTAACGGTTTAAGGAAATCCTCCTGCCATTTTTCTTTATCGGGATAAAAAAATTTCAGCAGTATAATGTAATCAAAAATACGGTTTTGAAGAGTGTAATCCATTTCTTTGGGCGTAACAGGTTTCGACATAAACGCGGTATAGTAAAGCCGCGCCGAGTGCGCGCAGTAGTTTCTCAAATTTGAGAGACAGAACAGCCATGACTTCGCCTTTGTATGCGTTGAACCGCATACCGTCGGCGCAAGCTCTTTTTGATCCGCCGCTTTCATATCGGAATAAAATCTGGAAAGCTCGCTGAATGTAAACAGTTCCGCAATAACCCATATAGGAAATTTACCGTCATATTTTTCAATATGGTGCTTTACAAACGGTTTATTTTTATTTTTTTCAATTGTACGGTTTATGCGTTCGGTAAATTTTTCCGCATTATGAAAGCTGTTGAAATTATCCCCGCACAAATAACCTAACGCACCGTATTTTTGCGCGTGATAATTAAAAATTTGCATTCTGAGCATGATTTCTATTTTTTCAATTATTGAAAAACACAGCCGTCTCAATTCGCAGTCAAATTCATGAATGTTATACACCGTTTCAAGCGATGTACCGTCTATGTACGTATCATTTTCCGTTTTGAACGGCAGAAAATAGGCGGTAAGCCTATAATAGCTTACCTTATTTAATACTTTGCGGGCAAAATCTCTGTTGCCTATATCGCACCCGCGTTCCGCGATTTTATCTATCTGCGCCTCAATGTCTATAGGTTTTTTGACTTCCATAAAACACCTCGTAAAAAAATGTCCCCCACTGGGCCACGTCACCGCCGAGGCGGGAGAGGTGCGGGGGGTCCTTAATTTATATTATACACGATTTTGCCCCGATGTAACAGTGGCAAACCGTACAAAAAATTGTGCGGCATAATGATTATTTTGTATAAACCGCCGAAATAATTTTAAATCTCCAAAAAACACTTGATTTCTGACGAAATACTGGTAAAATATAATTAGCACTCAAATTAAAAGAGTGCTAACACAAGAGCAGTTAAAGTGCTAATTTTTAAATTAGTACTCGTATTTAAAATTGAAAGGAGTTTTTATTATGACAATCAAACCGCTTGCTGACAGAGTTGTCATCAAAATGACCGAGGCGGAGGAAACCACAAAAAGCGGCATAGTCCTCCCGGGAAACGCTAAGGAAAAGCCCCAAATCGCCGAAATCGTCGAGGTAGGTCCCGGCGGCACGGTGGACGGCAAGGAAGTCAAGATGTTCGTTAAAAAGGGACAGAAAGTCCTGATTTCCAAATACAGCGGCACGGAAGTCAAGGTGGACGGCGTTGAGTACACCATACTCCGTCAGGACGATATACTTGCTGTTGTTGAATAATTTATTTATACAAATTGTAAAGGAGAGTTTTTATTATGGCTAAAGATATAATCTACGGTGAAGAGGCAAGAAAGGCTTTGCAGGCGGGTATCGACAAGCTCGCCGACACGGTTAAAATCACCCTCGGTCCGAAAGGCAGAAACGTCGTTCTTGACAAGAAATTCGGCTCGCCCCTTATCACAAACGACGGCGTGACTATCGCCAAGGAAATCGAGCTGGAGGACGCTTTCGAGAATATGGGCGCGCAGCTCGTTAAAGAGGTCGCCACAAAGACAAACGACGCGGCGGGGGACGGTACAACAACCGCCACGCTGCTGGCGCAGGCTCTCATTCGGGAGGGCATGAAAAACATTGCCGCAGGCGCGAACCCCATGGTTGTCAAAAAGGGTATGGCTAAGGCGGTGGACGCGGCTGTGGAGTCCATAAAGGCTAACTCCAAGGCGGTTGCGGGTTCTGACGAGATTGCCAACGTTGCGGCGATTTCCTCCGCGGACGAGACTGTGGGCAAGCTTATTTCCGAGGCTATGGAAAAAGTTACCGCAGACGGCGTTATCACCATCGAGGAGTCCAAAACCGCGGAGACTTACTCCGAGGTTGTTGAGGGTATGCAGTTCGACCGCGGCTACATTACGCCTTATATGGTTACGGACACCGACAAAATGGAGGCGATTATCGACGACGCCTACATTCTCATTACCGATAAGAAAATTTCCTCGATACAGGAACTTCTGCCACTGCTTGAGCAAATCGTACAGAGCGGCAAAAAGCTGGTTATTATCGCCGAGGACATCGAGGGCGAGGCTCTCTCAACACTTATCGTGAACAGACTTCGCGGCACATTTACCTGCGTTGCGGTGAAAGCTCCCGGTTTCGGCGACAGGCGCAAGGAGATGTTGCAGGACATCGCCATTCTTACGGGCGGTCAGGTTATTTCCGAAGAGGTCGGACTTGAGCTTAAGGACACGGATATGTCCCAGCTTGGACGTGCTAAGCAGGTAAAAGTTACAAAAGAAAACACAATTATCGTTGACGGCGCGGGAGATAAAAAGGCTATCAAGGACAGAATAGGTCAAATCAAGTCTCAGATTGAAACTACCACTTCCGACTTCGACAAAGAGAAGCTGCAGGAAAGACTTGCCAAGCTCAGCGGCGGCGTTGCGGTAATCAAAGTGGGCGCGGCTACCGAAATCGAAATGAAAGAAAAGAAACTCCGCATTGAGGACGCTTTGGCTGCCACAAAGGCTGCGGTTGAAGAGGGTATCGTCGCGGGCGGCGGCACGGCGTACGTAAACGCAATGCCTACCGTTGCGAAACTGACTTCCTCCCTCTCGGGGGACGAAAAGACGGGCGCGGCTATCGTTCTCAAGGCGTTGGAAGAGCCTGTACGCCAGATTGCGGCTAACGCGGGACTTGAGGGCAGCGTAATTCTCGACAAAATCGTACGTTCCCGCAAGGTTGGCTACGGCTTTGACGCATACGGCGAGACTTACGGCGACATGATACCCGCGGGAATTGTCGACCCAACAAAGGTGACACGTTCCGCGCTCCAGAACGCGGCGTCCGTGGCGGCAATGGTGCTCACCACCGAGAGCCTTGTGGCGGACATCAAGGAGGAAACTCCCGCCGCCCCCGCAATGCCCGCAGGCGGTATGTATTAATTAGAGGATAGATACTGTAGGGCGGGGGCTTTGCTCCCGCCTTTTTTGTGTTATGGTAAAATAAACAGGCGGGAGCAAGCCCCCGCCCTACACCAAATATTTTCAGGCGGGACGGGTTTACCCGTCCCGAAATTCTAACCTCTATCCTCTAACCTCTAACTTCTAAAAAAGTTGGCGCTGCCCGGGGTAAGGCAGCGCCGAAGATTATGATATAGGATTATTGGGGGTTTTCCGTAAGACGTAGGGGTAAACGCCTTACGGCTTGGTCTTTTATACTTAACGGGTCGCCCCGTATAAAAGCATTTTTGCCGTACTCTTTTTGAGTACATTTATATAATAACCCATAAATGTGTAAATTTCGTGAAAACTGTCTGAAATAAATGCGAAATTATTTGAAAAAAATATCGGTGTTGTAATCGTCCTTGCCGCATTGCTCACGCATTTCCTGTAACTCTTTGTCGCTTATTTTAAGCTGTTTCTCGGCGCGTTTGCCCTGCATAAGGCAGGTCAGCAGGAGAATTGCAATCCCCGAGAGAATAAGCATATCGCCCCGTTCCAAACCGAAATTGTCGCCGAATATCCATAAAATGACAGTCCCCGCGCAGAAAAGTATACTGCACGATTTCAGCATCACGGAACGCCGTTCTTTCGGCTTGTGGAAATTTCTGTTACCGTTCACAAAAAATCACCTCGAATTTGCAGGGGACGGGTTTCCCGTCCCGCAGATTTAGTGCGTGATATTGTAGATAAACTCGCCTATATCCTCGCCCACGTTTATACCCGCGTATGCGGAAAAGAGTACGCTGAAAACGAAAAACACAATACCTATGACAATAAGCGCGCGTTTGGTTTTTTTATCCATATTATTATTCATAACAAAACTCCTTTACAGTGTACGGTTATTTACATCAAATTCCGCATAAACGCCCTGCCCAGCAGGAAAAACAGGATTATCACGTACAGAGCGTCGCTGACGGCAAGCACGGCGAGGAAAACATTGCGAATATCTCTTTTTATGCCCTTGCCGAAACAGAGGGCAATTAACCAAAGCAAACCCAGCAAGCCGACCGCGCCCAAATTAAAGTCCGCGTAAAAACCGAACCAAGACATCACCGCAGAGCATGCCAACAGAATAAACGTCAATCCGACTATCACCTTGCCGAAAATTTTCTCGTCCTCCGAAGTGAGATTTTTTGGAAATATTTTCATAGTTTTCCCTCCTTGCTGTTTCCTTTAATAACCTTAACGGCAATGTACGCCGCGTTAATTATCAGCAGTACGAAAGAAATTATTTGAAATATTTCAAAAAGCATATAACCCGTACTCACCGCCAAGGCTGTCATCGGTATCTGCATTAAAAGCACCGCAATGTTGTAAAAGTGAAATTTTTTGCTGAACAGTTTAACTGTATTTTCCCAAAAATTCATATAATTTCCTCCTATTCATTAACGACGTTCTTGTTTTTGCCTTTTTTCTTATTAAGACTGTCCGCCGAAAAGGACATTGTAAACAGCCTGTCGGTGGTGAACATTCTCACCGCAAGGAACATACATACCGCGAAAAATACCGCCTGATAGGCAAGTCCTCCCCAAAATACTATCATATCACCGTTCATTAAATTTGTCAAGGCTGTATAGGTGTGGGTGAACGGAATTGCGTAAACAATTATTTTGAAGACGGGTGACATTGCGCTCACGTCCATAAACATTGTTACGAAAAAGGGTATCATTACCGCTATCATTATGGGCATTGTAAGGGTCTGCACCGATTTTACGTCCGTCGCCATTGCGCCCAGAATAAGGGAAATGGCAAGTCCGATTGCAAGTGTGAGGAAAAGCTGTACCGCGAAAAGCACGTAGCTGAGGGGCGTAAGGGTAAGACCCAGTTCCGCCATTGCGGGACCTACGCCGGACATTCCCGCAACCGCCGAGGAGGGGTCGACGTTTACGTTCATTGAGCCTGCCGCGGAGGAAAGTTCGCTTACCGCGCTGCCCATCATTCCAACCATATAGAGGGCAAAGCCCACTATCATAAACAGGGCGTTCAGCAAAGCGGAAATTACCGCCGCAACCATTTTCGCCGACAGCACCGTCATTCTCGAAACGGGGGCGGACAGCAGGGTTTCCAGCGTCTTGTCGATTTTTTCCGTGGAGATAGCCGTCATAATCATCTGCGACGCCATCATCAGCAGGAAAAATATGGCAAACGGTGCAATAAAGGACTGCATCATAGTTATTGCGCTTAAAACGGCAACGGGTATCCGGGCGGTTCTGCCGTTGTGGACGGTGTACTCAACCGTTGTCATAGGCTCTCTTATAAGCTCTATTTCCTGCTCGGTAAGACCGTAATTCTCGCTCATAAGCTCGTTCATGCAGACGGTTTGGATTTCGTCGATAACGTCGGAGCTTGACACGCTGCTCATGGTGGAAAGAAATCCCGACGAAGACATCACGCTGACAAATCTTATTTGGGCGGGTTCTTTTTTCTCGGTAAGGCTCTCGCCGTACCCCTGCGGAATTATCACCGCGTTTTTGATGTCAAGCCTTTCAAGCTCGGCGGCGTAGTCGTCGCTTTCAAAGGTTACGTAATTTATATTGGTACTTTGGGACTCGTCTATTTTTTTCAGCACGGTGGCGGTAAACTCGCTGTCGTCCTGATTGCAGAGGGTTATTTCGGAGGTGTCGAAACTTTCCGCCATTGCGCCGCCCATAATCTGTCCCATAACAATAAGCAGCACCATTGTGAAAATCATACTTACCAACGCCTGCACCGTTATAAGCTCTTTCAGTTCCTTTTTAAGAAGATTACCGAATTTCATTGTTTTTTACCACCCTTTCAAAAACTTCCTCAAGGTTTTCCGCCTCGTACTTTTCCTTAAGCTCGTCGATTGAGCCTACCGCCATAATTTTGCCCCCGGTCATAATTCCCACACGGTCGGAGACGTACTCAATCTCCAGCATATTGTGGGAGGAAAGCAGGAAAGACATATGCTGCTCACGGGCGAGATTTTTTATCATCTTGCGGATTTCCAGGGCGTTTATAACGTCCAGACCCGAGGTTGCCTCGTCCATAATGGCAAGCTTAGGCTCGGTCATAACGGCGCGGGCGAGCAGGAGCTTTCTTATCATACCGCGGGAGTAGCCGCCGATTTTCTCGTCGAGACGGTCGCCCAGTCCGCAGATAGCCTTGCCCCGCTCAACAAATTTGTCGAGGGTTTCCTTGTCCTTTGCGAAAAGGGACGCCATAAAATTAAGGTAGTCGATGCCTTTCATTGTCTTGTACGCCCCCGCCTCGTCGGGGAGGTAGGTAATATTTTCCCGAACCTTGTCGGGGTCTTTCACAATGCTGTGACCCGCCACAAGAGCGTCCCCCGCCGTTGGCTTTATGAGGGTGGAAATCATACGTATGGTTGTGGTTTTCCCCGCGCCGTTTGGTCCGATAAGAGCGAAAATTTCGCCCTCGTTCACGGTAAAGCTGACCCCGTCGGCGGCAAGGTTTTCTTTTTTGGGGTACTTTTTTGAAAGACCCTGCACTTCAAGAACTGATGCCATTTTTATCTTCCTTTCCTGTTAGAAAATAGAGAATAGAGGATAGAGGGTAGAAATTTTCCTCTATCGTTTTTATTATTGTATTAAGTAACTAACACAATGATACTACATATTTTGCCGTTTGTCAATTGGCAATGTTGCACAAAGTTTTTGTTTATAATTGCAATAGTTTTTTGGGTGGGTTTGTCTTTGAATTTTAGAGCATTTGTTATAGACTATTAAATACAACAGGTACGAAAGGAACAACCAAAGGAAGAGGGCGGGGGCTCATTGGTAAGGGTTGGGCGCACGCCCGCCCCCGCCCTCTCCCTATGGTTTTTCCTCTCGCGCTCTCTTTTTCCTTTCTCTCACCCACCCCTGCTACGCTATTCGCCGTTAAGGTTTGATTAGATACGACAATGTAGGGCGGGGGCTTGCTCCCGCCTCGTCGTATTGAACGTGTTTTAATTTTTGTAGGGGACGGGTTTCCCGTCCCGCAGTTACGCGCCGTCGGGACGGGAAACCCGTCCCCTACAAATTTTGAAATACGCGATTGTAGGGGCGCATCCCGTATGCGCCCGCCGAAACGGTTTCCGAACACGCGGGCGGATATGGAATCCGCCCCTACAGCCGCGTTACGGAATTAATATTTACGTTCATAGTAAATTTTCAGCAAAACCCGTATAATCAGCATTGCCAATAAAAGCCCCGCAAGGACGAACGCCGTCAGCATGTCGATATAGGCGAAAATCATCATTGCAATACAGATTATGTACGTCACGGCGGTAAAGCTGCCGCCCGCAACCTTTTCGCGTATCATGGCGTTGCGCTCGTCGGTGTGCCGCCTGTAAAGCTCTTCGAGCTTTTCGGGTTTTTTCGCAAGGTAGAAAAACTTTGCCAAATTTACTGTGGCGTATATCAGAAGTACGCCCGATACGGCGATATTGAACCAAGTCCCGAATTTGCCCGTACTGCTGTTTAAAAGCAGTCTAACGGCGTTGCTTATAACGATTGAAATTGTAAGCGCGCAGCTGCCTTTCAAATTGTAATCAAATCTGAACTGTTCCTGCGGCGAGGGGTTATAGTCGGGTTTTGTGGGGTCGTTTTGGTATTTCATAGTGTTTCCTCCTTAATACTTTCTGCGGTAATAAAAGCTGAACCCCGCCTGTATAAATGCAATGGCTAATATCACGGCAAGCAGGGTGAAAAACACCGTCTCGGAAATGAACGAGGCAACCATTGCCGAAAGTCCCAAAAGGACAATTACAGTCCTGAAAGACGATGAGTTTGACTTTTCGTAAATAAGCCGCGAACGCTCGTCGGTTTCGGTGATGTAGAGCTTTTTCAGCTTTTCGTCGTCCTTTAACGCCGCCGTATATCTTGAAATATTAACCGCCATAAGGACAATTAATCCCGCGCAAAAGCCGTCGCTGAAATTATAATTAACGCCGTCTTTCGGTATGACGTTAGCCCACACGGCGGCTCCCAGCCCTATCCGCAGAATTATCGCGGCGATAATTAGAGCCGTCCAAATTTTAATGGTTTTTTTGGCTTGTTTTCTGAAATCTTCCATAATAAATTCTCCTTTCAATTTTCAATCGTTGTCGGAAACCTCCGAGAAGTCGAAAACTTCCTCGATAGTCATTCCGAAATATTTCGCGATTTTGTACGCCAGCACAAGGGACGCGGTATATTTTTCGCACTCCAGGGAGGTTATGGTCTGCCTTGTCACGCCCACGGCGTTGGCAAGTTCCTCCTGGGAGATTTTCCGTTCCTTGCGGAGCTGTTGTATTTTTGTTTTCATATACACCTCCGAATATACACGCAAATTTTGTAGGGCGGGGGCTTGCTCCCGCCTTTCCAACACGTTCGGTACAACAAGGCGGGAGCAGAGCCCCCGCCCTACATTAAAAAATTGTAAAGCCTGCTTTGCAATTTTAGTATAGCACGCTTTGCAAAAAATGTCAAGCAGACTTTGCAATTTTATATTGTAAACATTTTATGAACGGGAAAATTTGTCAGAAAAATATACTGTACAAATCAATAAAAATGTGCTATAATTAATATAATTGTAATTTCTATTCTCTATCATCTGTTAATCTATTTTCTAAAAGGAGGGCGGCAGAAGTGAAACTCGCGGAAAAATTCGCGGAGCTTTTCGTTAAGGACAAATTTGAGGCGGGCTTTAAAAACGCTTTAAAACGGCAGAATTACCACATAACCGAAAAAATCGGCGAGGACGCTTACGAGATTTCAAACGGTTCTGCCGTGTTCGTTATCGACATCGGCGAGGCAAGGCAGATTTACGAGGAAACCCGCTCGGACGAGGAGCTTGACAAGCTCATCAAGCGGCTTGAAATGGACTTTACCACCGAGGGGAGAATGGTTTCCTTTACCAACGGGCAGGAGTTCCTGCGGCTTATGCTTATGCGCCCCTGCGACGTGGACGAGAACATGATTACCGCCGATTTCGCCGCGGGACTTAAAAAAGTGGTGGTGTACAGCCCCGACAACGAGGTTATTCACATTCTCGACGAGGCTACCCTGCGGCGTTGGGGAGTGCCACGGGAGGTGGCGTTCTCGGTGGCGGACAGGAATATGTGCAAAATTCTTTCCAACACCGAAATTGAGGTGGACATTATCAGCGGCGACATTAAAACTCTCGATTTTAAAACGTCCTGCCCCGCTTTTTGCAGCTCCCTTATTTTGTGCAACGATTTCCGCTCGGCGGTGTACGAACGTCTCGGGGCGAAGTTTTTGGTGGTTGCGCCGTCCCGTGAAAGCCTTTTGGTACTGCAAAATATTACCAACGACATTCTGGAGGGACTTGGCACGGTTATTCTGGAGGAGTACAAAAAGGCGGAAAACCCCCTTACCACCGACGTTCTGCTGTTTACGCCCAAAGAGATACAGACTGCGGGGCGGTTCTCATTGGGACACGAAATTTAAAATACTGAAACGAGGTACATATAAATGGCGAAAAAGAAAAGTACGTACACCAAAAAGAAAAGTCTCGGCTTGAGGATTTTTATAGTGGCGATCGCCGCCGCGATGATTGTGGGAATTATCATAATGCCCGCCCTTTCGGCAAACGCCGAGGGAAATCCCGAAAACCTCACCGTAGCCTCCTTTGAAACGGGCAAGCTCGCCGAGGCTATGCAGGAGGCAGCCGACGGCACGGACTACAATTTTATAAAGAATATCGCCGTCCTGTCGGGCACGCTTAACGCGGTGGACTACGGCGCGCTTTTGCAGATACCCAACCTTGAAATAATCGAGCTTGCGGGCACGGAAACCGAGGACGGGAAAATCCCCGAAAGCGCCATACCCTCCCGAAATCAGCTCACCCTTATAAGCCTGCCGAAAAATACCGCCGAAATCGGCGCGCACGCCTTTGAGGGCAACCGAAAGCTCGCCAAAGTGCTTATGCCCGCAACCGTTACGAAGATAGGCGATTACGCTTTTTCCGCCTGCGAGAGTTTGACGGACTTCCCCGTTTCCCCCGACACGGTTTACATAGGCGAGGGGGCTTTTCAGGACTGCAAAGCCATAACGGAATTTGTCATTCCCGCGGGGATTACCGAGATTTACCCCAACACTTTCGGGAAGTGCGGGTTTGAGCAAATTTCCATAGGTCCGGACGTTAAAAAAATCGGGGCGAGCGTTTTCGCGGACTGCAATAATTTAAAGGATATTTACGCCTACGGCGAAACCGCCCCCGCCCTTGAAAGCGACGTTTTCCGCAACGTGGGGGCGACGGTGCACTGCTATGAGGACAGCGAGGAAAGCTACCAAAGCTGGGTGCAGCAGAATATAAAAATCGCCGCCGACCTTACGGGGGAGTACGAGCTGACGGTGGAAACCCCCGAGGAAAACAGCGAGAAGTACAGCGAGACGACCGCCGCGGAAAATTCCGAAACAGAGGAGGAAGTCCCCGAAACAACGGCGGGGACGGAGCGGGAAGAGGAAAGTCCCGCCGAGACAACAGCCGCCGCCGAAAATAATTCCGGGGGAATGAGCGTGGGCGTTGTAATTGTAATCGCCGTAATGGCGGCGGTAATAGCGGTACTGGCGACGGTGCTTGTAATGTCCAAAAAGAAAGGATAAAAATGGAGACGGCGAAAAAATACGCGGCGAAATTAAGCGGACTTGTACTGCCCTACCTTTTGTGCGGGGTGATGCTTTCCGCGGCTCTCAACGTTTACACGGAGGAAACTTTCGATATTTACACCGCCGCCGCGGCGGTTTTCGCGGCGGCTCTTTTCGCCCTGCTTGAATTTTTCAGAACCAAAAAATTCGGCGGCTTGCTCTATATGGGCGCAGCGGTTTTAACGGTGAACCTCCCGCGGCTTATACTGGGGCGGGGACTTTTTTTCGATTTCATGCAGTGGTTTTTCTCGGGCGGTCAGGCTGTCTCGGCGCGGGCGGAATTTATGGCGGTGTTCATAATTCTTTTCGGATTTTTTTTCGTTTCCGCGGTATTCTATTTTACAAGGGTGGTGTACCGCTCCGCCGCGGTGGTGCTGGTGTCGCTGATACCTTTCGCGCTGGCGGTAAAAGCCGTTACGGCTCTTGACTGGAAGTACCCCGCCGTAATCGCGGCGATAAACCTTTTCATGTTCATTTATTACGGCAGGCAGACTTCTCTCGAAAACGCAAAGGCGGCGGGAGGCTCTTCTTTTATGGTGTACGCCGATTTCGCCGTTGCCGCCGCGCTGCTGGCGATGATAATTCCCAAACCCGCGGACACCCCTTTTTACGACGAGTTTGAAAGCGCGATAAATTTTTTGCAGTTCGGCGGCAACGGTACGGAAACCGTACTTGACGGCGACTACAGCGAGCTTTCGGGCAACGCCGACGCGCTGCAAAGGGGAGAAAGCGTACTGCTCTACTTTGTGCGGACGGACGACCCCGTATACTACAAAACCCAGGTCTTTGACACATACGACCCCGACGTACGGGCGTGGCGTCCAAGCGGCTGGGTGGAGGGCGACAAATACTGGCAGAACGCCGCTCCGCTTTTAAGCTTTGAAAAGCTTGCCGCCGCAATTGAAATGGCGGCGGAGGAAGCCACGTGGCTGTATGAGGACTACCCGACGGCGAAAGCCTATGAGGGCGTTGCCGAGCGGGAAACCTACAGCATTTTGTACACGCGGGATTTTTCGGCGATATACGTCCTCGCGCCCCTGCGTATTTACGGCGCGGCTTTGTCAAATTTGGGGGCGAAGTACAGCTGCCGCTCGGATAACGGGGAGGTTTTCACCGACCTGCGAAAGCTGCCCCAAAGCGTGGATTACACCGTGAGATATTACAGCGAGGATATTTTTGACGAGCTTATACAACGGGGAGCGTGCGATATTTCCTTCGAGGATTACGGCAACCTGCTGAGCGGGGTTTTTCTGTACTCCGAATTTGACAGCGAGGAAAGGGATATTGCTTACGAGTTTTACAATGAGTATAGATTTGCGAAGGAGTACAAGGGAAAAACCGTAACCCCCGTTTCGGAGGAGATACAAAACCTTGCCGACAGCCTTACCGAGGGTTTGGAGTACGATTACCAAAAAGCCGCCGCTATCGAGGCGTACTTTCAAACGGGCGGCTTTGTGTACAGCCTCGGCTATCAAGCCCCCGAGGAGCTTGACACTCCCGAATATTTTATCTTTGAAAGCAGGACGGGTACTTGCTCCGACTTTGCCACGGCGTACACCTTGCTGGCGCGGGCGGCGGGGCTGACGGTGCGGTACGCCGAGGGTTTCACAACATCGCAGGGGCAGAACCCCCAGCCGGGATTTTACTATATTTACAGCGAAAACGCCCACGCTTACCCGGAGGTGTACATTCCCGGGGCGGGGTGGAGGGTCTACGAACCCACGGTGGCGGGCGGCTTGGGCGAAAACGGCGGGGCTGACGGCGGCGAAACCGATTATATGGCGTTTGTGCTTACGGCGGTAATCGCGGTGGTTGTTTTCGCGGTATTTATACTGTTGGTAATATTTTCTCCCAAAATTTTAGAGGGGCTTTTCCGGGCGGGACTTGCTTTCGGCGGGAACGAAAAAGCCGTCCGCAGGCTTTATCTGCGGCACATGGATCGCCTTGCCGCAAGGCTCGGTACAGACCCGCTCCCCATGACTTTGGAGGAGGCGTCCGAGCTTACCTTGGCGGAGACGGGGATTTCCCTCGCGCCCATAGCCGAGCCGCTGGGCAGGTACTGTTACGGCGGGGAAAATATTGCCGACGGGGAACGCCGCGCGGCGTATGAATGCTATAAGGAACTGTACAAAAAATTGTCCGCCAAAAAGAAAAAATTAAAGGATTTAATTATTTTAAACGAATAACCGCACGAATTTTGCAGGGGACGGGTTTCCCGTCCCGCCGCGTACATTTCTGCGCATTTCGGGCGGGCGCATACAGGATGCGCCCCTACAATGAAATTTTTCAGCCTATAATTATTAATTAAATTTTACGCACACAGACCATTGTACAAAAAAGTACTCAAAAATAAAAAATACAAACGAAAGAAAGGAAAAAAATTATGACAGCATTAATCACGGGAGCAAGCTCGGGCATCGGGCGGGATATAGCGAGACGTTTGGGAATGATGGGGGTACGCCTGATAATTTCGGGGCGCAACATCGAAAAACTGGAGGAGCTGCGGGAGGAAATCGGCAGGCGGCAGGTGAAAATAATCCCCGCGGATATTTCCGACAGGGAGGAGTGCATAAGGCTTTATATGGAGGCGTCCCGGTACGGCGTGAGCATTCTCGTCAACAACGCGGGGTTCGGCTTGTACGGCAGTTTCAGCGGCACGGACTTAAACCGCGAGCTTGAGATGATTGACGTTAACATCGCCTCCCTGCACATTCTCACAAAGCTGTTTTTGCAGGACTTTGTCAAGCGTGACAAGGGGTACATTCTCAACGTCGCCTCTTCGGCGGGATTTATGCCCGGACCTCTTATGGCGACCTACTATTCCACGAAAAACTATGTGGTGCGGCTCACCGAGGCGATACGCCAGGAGCTTATCAGTACGGGCAGCAACGTTTACATCGGGGCGTTCTGTCCCGGTCCCGTGGACACGGAGTTCAACCGCACGGCGGGAGTAAAGTTCGCCTTAAAGGGGATTTCCAGCGAGAAAGCGGCGCGGTGCGCGGTGGAGGGAATGTTCGGCCGAAAGGCGATAATCGTCCCAACGCTTACAATGAAAGCCGCGGTGGCGACGGCGCATCTTTTGCCCGACAGCGTTGTTTCAAAGGTTACAATACGTATGCAAAAGAAAAAACAAGGCTGATGTACTGCTGCCTGTTTATTTGTTTTTGAATTTTGGAGACTTTATTATAAACTGTTTCTCGTTCACATCGAACGAGAGGAACAACCAAAGGAAGAGGGCGGGGGCTAAATGAGATATAGGGGACGCTTGCTCGCCCCCGCCCTCTCCCTATGGTTTTTCCTCAAATTTCGCAACGCGAAATTTTTCGCTCATCTTTTTCCTTTCTCTCACCCACCCCTCGCACGCTCCGAGAGAGCTTTTAGCTCT
>JAMPDU010000179.1 GCA_023665505.1 Ruminococcus sp. | reverse complement strand
CTGCCCCATATTTGATTGAAAATATATTCCTTGCTTAAAGTCCTGCCCTTGTTTTCCGCCAAAAGCAGGAGCAAATCAAATTCCTTTGCGGTCATTTCAAGGGGTACGCCGTTTTTGCAGACCGTTCTGCCGCCCCTGTTTATGCGTATATCGCCGTCGGTTATTTCGTCGAGAGCGTACCGCCGCTTGAAAATGCCGTTTATTTTCGCAAGCATTATGTCAATGTCGTAGGGCTTTTCAATGTAATCGTCCGCGCCCAAATCCAATCCGCAGAGCTTATCCTCTTTGGCGGTTTTCGCGCTTACTATAAGTATGGGGACGTTGCTTTCCCCGCGGATTTTTTTGCACACCCCAAATCCGTCCGTATCGGGGAGCATTATATCAAGCACGATAAGCCTTGCGC
Source organism: Ruminococcus sp. (assembly GCA_023665505.1). Classification (GTDB taxonomy): domain Bacteria; phylum Bacillota; class Clostridia; order Oscillospirales; family Ruminococcaceae; genus RGIG8773. The sequence goes on along the minus strand of JAMPDU010000179.1, from coordinate 4,707 downwards.
CGTACTTTTCGTACAGCGACAAGGCTTTTTCGCCGTTTTCAGCTGTTGACACCGTGTAATTTTCTTTGCGGAGAAAATCGCATAACAGTCCCGCCAGCTCCTTGTTGTCCTCAACAATAAGAATATCCATATTTACCAACCTAATTCCAAAAGCCAGTTATTCAGCGCGCGCTCACGCTCTCTCATTTGAGAGGGACTTTCGCACCTGTTTAAATTATACTCCCCTTTTATGTTCCCGTCAAGTATGTAAAGCGTTCTTGTGCATTTTGCCGCAACCTTTACGTCGTGGGTAACAAGCATAACGGTAGTCCCCTCGCCGTTCAGCTTGGCAAGCTCCTCCATTACCTCGTCGGAGGAGGTGCGGTTCAGCGCGCCCGTAGGCTCGTCGGCGAATATCATCTTCGGCTTGTTTATCATACTGCGGCATATGCAGGCGCGCTGGAGCTGTCCTCCCGACACCTCGTTGATGTCGTTGTCCGCAACCTCCGCGATACCCAGCTTGCGCATAAGCTCACGACCGCGCTGTACCGTTTCTTTGCGGCTCTCGCCGTTCTTTTTGGACTGAACTGCGGGGAGGATTATGTTGTCCAAAACGGTGAGATTTTTCAGCATATACATCTGTTGGAAAATAAATCCCATTTCGTCAAGTCGCAGATCCGCAAGCTCCCTTGCGCCCATTTCGGCGATGTTTTTTCCGCAGAACAGAGCCTCCCCCGCAGTAATGCCGTCCATACCCGAAACGGCGTAAAGCAGCGTGGACTTGCCCGAGCCCGACGGTCCCATAACGGCAACCATTTCCCCCTCGCTGACGGTGAAATTAACGTTTTTCAGAACGTTGTTCTGCCGCTTGTTTACTATATAGGTTTTGCAAAGGTCGTTTACTTCTAAAATATTCATAACAGTTTCCTTTCTTATTCAATATTGGCGGTGTCCGAGGACTTTATTTTTCTTGTGTACAAAGAGGTGAGGAACGCTCCCGCCGTCGCCGCCGCAAAAACAGCGGCAGGGAACAGGGCGTATATCTCGGCGGGGGTTTGCTGATATTCCACGCCCATTTCCAGTCCCATCATTCCGAAAACGGGGTCTATGCAAAGCCTTGTAAGGGGCATACCCAAAAGCTCTGCGGCAATTACCGCCGCCGCCGTCACGATAAAAAATCTCGCGGTGTGGTGGGCGTATATTTTGGAGTTTCGCAGTCCTATCGCTTTCATAAGAGCAATTTCCGCCTGCTCCTTTGCGATAAAGGAACGCTCCGTAAGCACGGTTATAAGCGCGGTAAGAATAACGGTAAGCAGCACGAACATTTCCTTTGCCGCGTTGATAGCGTCGGCAACGCCCGTGGTTTCCCGTACCCATTCCCCCGCCGTTTTAACGTTTGAAAATTTGGGGTAAAGTTCCGCTATCTTTTCGGCTCTGCGGGCTGTTTCTCCGTCGTCGGGGTTGTCGGTAAATTTTATCTGCACGGGGTTGCTGCCGATTGACAGTAAATAATTTATATCCTCCCCTGTATAAAGCCTTGCGGCAACGCCTTGATTAGTCATTGACTGATAAAGAGCGGTTACGATATATTCCCGTTCGCCTACCCCGTCGGACATAACAACGCTGTCGCCTATATTTGCTTTAAGGGCTTTTGCCGCAAGGGTTGTAAGCGCTATCTCGCCGCTGTTTTGGGGAGCTGTACCCTCGGTGTACTCATACATATCCATTTCCGTGCCCGTGCCTTGAAAGGTAAGCACCTTGCTTTTATATTCGCCGTGCTTTATAACGGGAGAAAACATAAATTCCTGCATACACTCGGCGGGCATACCGTTTTCGGCAAGGCTTTGCTCCATATCCTCAAGATATTTTTCCAGCTTTTCGCGCCCGCCCTCGGTCATAAACGGTACATTATCGTCGCCTATGTCGGCAAGGACGTGACAGTCCGCCAAACCGAAATATTTAAGCAATTCTGCGCTTTTAAGGGAAGCCGCCATATTGGAAAGTATTATCAACAGCGACATACACAAAAAGAACGTAAATGTAATAATGCCGTACCGTTTGGGACTGCTTACGATGTCGTTGGCGGCAAGGAACGCCGTCCCGCCAAGCTTTGATTTCCCGAGGCTCATAAGGCTCTTTTTGCGGAAGCGTTCACCAGTCTGTCCGTTTCTCACAGCGTCAATGGGGGTCATTTTGCCCACCCTGCCCGTACAGCCGAGACAGAACAGGAGTATTACCGCCGCCACAAAAACCGCGCAGATAACGTTGATAAAGGAGACGTTGTCGCTGTTTATTATTATCGCGTCAGTGGACAGGCTCATAAGCATTTCACCGAACGGGTAGCTGAGCGCCAGACCGACCGCCGCGCCCACAACGGAAAGTGCGGAATATTTTACAAGGTAAAGTCCCCGAATTTTTATATCCCGTATGCCTATTGCTTTCATAACGCCTATCTCGCGGAATTCCTCCGAGAGGGTAAAAATTATGGTAAACCGCAGCACCACAAAGGATATAATGATAAGCACAAGGCTCACCACAAGAATAACGCCCGTAACCATTATATTGAAAATATAGCTGAATTTCAGCGTTTCCCTGTCAGCCGACAAGATAAAGCAGCCGGATATATCGGATATTTGCGACAGGGTTTTGTCGAGGTCTGCCGTGAATATGTAGAAAAATTGCCCGCCGTACATATTCTTTACCGTTTCATTTGACATATATTCGTCAAAGTCCTCGGCATTAATGATAAACCTTGTTATGCCGTTCATCTGCGCACCCAGTGCAGCGTCCTTTATACTGCCCGCAAAGGTAAATTCACGGCTTACGCCCTCTATTTCGATTGAGATTTTGTCTCCCGCTTTCAGTCCCGTGTTTTTCTCCGCGAAATGGGTGGCGTAAACCTTGCCCCTCGGCACGTTTTCAAGAATGCTTTCGTCGTCCAAAAAATAATTCACCGCAAGGTCTCTGTCGCTTTGGAGAATTTGACTGCCCGCGGAGGCGTTAAGGGGCTCGCCGTCCCGTATAATATTCGACTGGGACATATAGAACATTTCCTCGGTGCGGAACTCGTCTATCGCCGAGGCGTTTTCAAGCGTCCCGCGAACGTCCCTGTCGGAGGATTTGTTTGTAATCCCCGCAACATAATCGGGTACTCCCGCCATATCGAAGTAGTTGTCCAGCGCCGAAACCACGCTGATGATGTTGTTCACGCTTGAGGACACAAACATAGACGCAAGTATAATAAATACCAGCAGTATGACGTTCATAGCCCTTTTGCGTTTAAGGTCTTTTTTAAGTATGTTCAGGTACATTTTCTATGCTCCTTTCGTTGTTTGATTTTATTATAGCATAGAAATTATTAAATAATCCTTAAATTTGGGAATTAAGTTTTATTTTGGGCAGCAGTGAATTTTAAAATGTAGGGAGGTTCGATAAATGCTAAAAAACTTATTAAACAGCTTTTGAAAATTGTTCGGAAATACACCGAAATTACGGCACTTACTCCAGAAATTATGCACGAACTGGTTGAACGGATTGTTGTTCACACTCCCGATAAGTCCAGCGGGCATAGGGTACAGCAGGTTGACATTTACTATCGGTTCAATATTGCGGTCTCTACGGCGATTGCGGACAGGAGAGAGTATGACAAAAAAGGAAAGGCTGCTTGATTGCAGCCTTTCTAAAAATTTTAAAATACTTCTTTACCGTGCTCAGCCTTTTGGGTGCGCCCGTTTACATTTTCATACTATTCATACCGGCAATCGCCCCGTTCAGATATACCGCGTAATCCGGGTCGGCGCAACGCCCTATCTTCCCGCAGCAGGTGTCCAGCAGGAATTCGCCCTCTCGGGTGAAAATCTGCACGTCGTCGGCAAAACCGTAGTCGCGGATAAAATACGCAACCTCGGTTAAACCGTGCAGGTGGACGTCACCGTCGGCGCAAATGCCGATAAGTACGGGGTATCTCGCCAACACGGCGGCTCTGGTTTTCTTTTTGTTTTTCTTTTTCTTGCTCATAATTTGCTCCCGATGAAAAGTTATTTATTGGAATTATTAGGCTATTATTGGATTTCGTACACAAAAAATCAAAATTCCAAATACAAAATAGACACACATTTTTGAGCTGTTTTTGAAAAAAATTGAGAAAAACGAGTTAATTTTGCTCAAAAATGATAGAATTTTATCAAAAAATAAAATTAACATGGTTAACTGTTAACACGGTTAATTGATTTGACAAAATTATACAAATTCTGCCCGCATTTGTCTGCGGGACGTCAAACCCCGTCCCATACGGGATTTGCGGGGATATTTAAAGGACTGTTCGGTAAATTTATTTTATTATAACATTTTTGGCTGAAAATGTCAATAGGATTATTTTTACAGAAAGTTTACAAAATGTTAAGAAATGGGGCAAGGTTTTGCCGTTGAAAAAGTTTTTAAGGTTTGCCGCAATTGAAATTAAATTTGAAAAAGTACTTGACAGGAGCTGTAGATAGTGCTATAATATAAATATAAAAAGGAGCGCACCGACGAACGGCTGCTCCCCTCAAGTAATAAGTAAAAACCGCCTACTTTTGGAAGAGTTTAAGGCGGTTGCTTTTTTTATCTAAACTTACTTTTTCTTTATCAGATTATATGTAAGCGAGATAATATTTACAATGAGGTTCAGGAATAAAATTAAATCTGAAAAACTCATTTCCATATTACCCACCCCCTTTCGGATTGAAG
>JAMPDU010000178.1 GCA_023665505.1 Ruminococcus sp. | reverse complement strand
TCCTGTCCAATTAAATCACCGGTTCGATATATTTTTTAAAAGAAATTTTTCAGCATTTTTTAACAAAAATTCACCTTGATTTGATTTATATTCCGTACCCCAATTGCTCATGGAATCCAATATCGGCTGCAAACTTTTGCCAAGCTCTGTAAGGGAATATTCCACCCGCGGCGGCACTTCCGGGAAAACCTCTCGGGCGACGAGACCGTCTCCCTCCATTTCGCGCAGCTGAGCGGTCAGAACCTTTTGGCTGACCGCGCCGATTGATTTTTTCAATTCGCCGAAACGTTTCGTTCCGGGCATTAGGTCGCGCAGCACCAAAACTTTCCACTTGCTGCCGATAAGCAGCAAAGTTGTTTCAACGGGGCAATCGGGCAGACGGCGGATTTTTTGGGCGTTTTCCATAATTGTCCTCCTGTATTTACTGTATCTTTTTAAAAGCCGGGGGAAAAATTTCCCTATATATTAATTGTACACCATAGCCGCGAAAAAGTCAAGGAAAAAATTTTTTTGCCGCAAACCGCGCCGCGGCGCAAATGTTACCGAAAAGTAACTATGCCACAAAAAAGTGCGTACTTTACAAACAAAAAAAGTTGTGTTATTATATAATCACAGGGACAGACAGGAAGTCCCGGTAAAACCAAATAAAATTATCAGGAGGAATTTATTATGGCAAATTTTAAAAAAGCAACCGCAAACGGTACTGAAAGAGTTGAACTTCACGACCTGCTGGGTCTTACCGGTGCGGAAATAAGTGTAAACTTTCTTCCCGCAGGGGCAGGCGTGCCGTTCGTTCACACCCACAAGCAGAACGAGGAAATTTACATCATTCTCGAGGGTAGGGGCAGTATAACCCTTGACGGCGAAAAGGTGGACATTGCGGCAAACGATTTTGTACGTGTCTCGCCGCCGGTAAAAAGACAGATTGCAGCTGCCGCAGACAGTCCGGTCAAATATCTGTGCGTGCAGGTAAAAGAAAATTCACTTGAAACCTACACCGCCAACGACGGCGTTGTATTGGAATAACGCAAAAAAGCGACCGCTGTATTTTCCGAGCTGAAATTTGGAAAGACAGCGGTTACTTTTGCATTTTAAAAATAAATTTTGCTGTGATTTTCAATTGGAGGAAAAACCATGACCCATTCCGAAAAAGAATTATATCTGATAAAATATCTGCTTGCGGAAAGTCCGCAGTATGAAAATATACCAATTCCCGAAAATTCGGAGGAACGTTTCGGGCTGTTCCGAAGTCTTGTGAATGTCCGCCCGCCAAAGCCTGCGGCGGAGGAATTTTTAGCCGTGCAGGACGAATTTCTGCGGGAAAAAATCGCCAAAAAAGGCGTTACCGACATTGCCGATTTAAAGCCGACAGAAAAAAATATTTATTTGTGGAAAGGCGATATTTCCGCCCTTAAATGCGGCGCAATCGTGAACGCGGCGAACTCCCAAATGCTGGGTTGTTTTCAGCCCTGCCACGGCTGTATCGACAATGTTATTCACACCTTTGCGGGGGTGCAGCTGCGTTTGAAGTGCGCCGAAATTATGGCGGAACAGGGCTTTCCCGAGCCCACGGGAACGGCGAAAATTACTCCCGCATACAACCTGCCGAGCGATTATATTATCCACACGGTTGGACCTATCGCGGACGGCAAACTTACCGAAAAAAACTGCCGTCAGCTTGAAAACTGTTACAATTCCTGCCTTGAAATTGCCGTCAAAAATAACGTGAATAGCGTTGCCTTTTGCTGTATTTCAACGGGAGTGTTCGGTTTCCCGCAGAAAGAGGCGGCGGAAATCGCAGTGCGGACGGTGAGAAATTTTATTAAAAATCACAACATCGAGGTGATATTCAATGTTTTTAAACGGGAAGATTACGAAATCTACCGCGGACTGCTCGGCTGAAATTTTGCGGCTTAAAGAAATTTTTCAAAACGCCGAAACCGTCGTTATAGGCGCGGGGGCGGGACTTTCAACCGCGGCGGGATTTACCTACACGGGGGAAAGATTTGAAAAATATTTTTCCGATTTTATAAAAAAATACGGCTTTACGGATATGTACTCGGGCGGCTTTTATCCCTTTGAAACACCCGAGGAGCATTGGGCGTACTGGTCGAGATATATTTTCATAAATCGCTGCACAGACGCCGCAAACGACGTGTACAAAAGGCTTTTTGAGCTTGTGCGGGACAAAGATTATTTTGTGCTGACAACAAATGTTGACCACCAATTTCAAAAGGCGGGCTTTGATAAAAAGCGGCTTTTTTATACGCAGGGGGACTATGGCTTGTTTCAGTGCAGTGCGCCCTGCCATAACGAGACTTACGACAATGAAAAAATAATTTGTGAAATGTACGAACGTCAAGAAAATATGCGTATCCCCTCGGAGCTTGTGCCGAAATGCCCGAAGTGCGGAAAGCCTATGACAATGAATTTGCGGGCGGACGATAAATTTGTGCAGGACGAGGGCTGGTACGCAGCCGCCGAAAGATACAAGAATTTTATACGCGCAAGAGAAAATTCCCGCATATTATTTTTGGAACTTGGGGTTGGATTTAACACGCCCGTGATAATAAAATACCCGTTTTGGAAGATGACGGCGAAAAATAAAAACGCGTTTTACGCCTGCGTTAATTTCGGCGAGGCTTTCTGCCCCGAGGAAATAAGCGGACGGGCGATTTGCCTTAATATGGACATTAAAAAAGTGATTGAGGAGGTTGGGTGAAATTTTCAAAAGCCCGATAAAACGCAAACAGTCCTTGAAATTATAAACAAGGACTGTTTCTCACATTTTCATCTTATACAATCTGCTCAATATTGACAATACAGCAGCCCTGCTCCGAGCAATTGATAATCATTGTCACCAAATGTTCCGCGGGAGGGTTTGTCGCAAGAGTTTGCTTGCATATTATCATGTAATTTGTACCGTTTACGAGCTGCTCTCCGCAGTACAAAACCGGAATATATTTCGCTCCCACCATTCCGACCGTAACTTCTGAAAATGCTGTAGCCGCCTTTTCGGGAAGATTTGCCGGCTCCATATTTGCCAATTTCCATGCTCCTACCATTTTAAACCAATCCTTTCCGCCGTAAGGCATTTAATTATTTCAAAAATGTTACACATTTCTGCTTAATATGACATGACTTACGGTTTTTTGTAACACCTTTTATTTCAAAAACGGCATAATTAACAAAAAAATATTTTAATTTTATGCAATATACATATTATTAAGACCTATAGTACGCCAACTGCCCCGCCTATTTTTTAGCGCTTTTTTCCAACTCAATCAAATACTTGTCAAAGTCCGACACAAACAGCCTGTCCTGAATAATACGGTATTTTTCAAATTCCGTTTCGGCTTTGGACTTTGTGATTTCAGCCGTAATTTTTCCCGCGTCCCGCAAAATTTCACGGTCGTCCGCCATAAGAAATAAATCCAGCCGTTTGCTCCAATCCTCCATAGTCATGGGAATATGCCTTTCGGCGCGGTCCTCCGCCAAATCGAGATACGCAGACACAATACGTTCCAGCGAACGCATTTCCTGTTCGCTGAGGTAATTTTTGGCAACGCTCACATCGCTTTTTACGATTTTCCCGTCGGGAGCAGCCGCCCAAGTTGTCAAACCCATATTGGGCTTTTCCGCGTCCGCCCGTTCATAAATCAATTCCGCCGCGGTATGACCGTGCACCGCATAGTGCATTTTATTCTGCACCTTTGCAAAGAACTGTTTGGTCGTACCCGCGGTACGGTCATAATCGAGAGCCGTGGCGTAGATGTCGGTTATCTTCTGATAAAAGCGGCGTTCCGACAAACGAATTTCCCGGATTTGCTCAAGCAGGCGGTCGAAATATTCTTTTGTCAAAGCAGAGCCGCCGTTTTTCAGCCTTTCATCGTCCATAACCCAGCCTTTTATGGTGTAATTTTTCACAATGCCGTTTGCCCATTTGCGGAACTGTACCGCCCGCTCATTGTTTACCTTGAAACCCACAGCAATAATCATTTGCAGATTATAATGCTTAGTTTCCCTCTGCACCCGACGTGAACCCTCGTCCTGAACTATTCGGAAATTCCGAATAGTTGACTGCTCTTCCAATTCGCTGTCCGCAAAAATTTTTTTAATATGCTCGTTAACAGTCGGCAGAGAAACATCATACAAAGCCGCCATCATTTTTTGGGTCAGCCATATATTTTCGTCCTCATAGCGCATTTCAATGCTGTCCTCCCGTTCGCCGACGGAGGCGGCATAGGTAAGATATTCCGCCGCGCTTGAGCGGATATTTATTTCATTTTTCTTTTTTGGCAATTTTGACACTGCAAACACCTCCGATATTTTCGATTACTCTTAAAACTCGTCAAAATTCATCATTAGTCCTTTCCATCAACACCACACACTCCACATGCCCCGTTCTCGGAAACAAATCAAACGCCCGCGCCCGTTTAATCCCGTACCCGTTCTCCGCAAGATATTTCGCGTCCCGGGCGGCGGTGGCAGGGTTGCAGGAAATCATCACAATCCTTTTCGGGGACATTCTCACCAAACTCTCCGGCGTAAGCCCGTCGCACCCCTTTCTCGGCGGGTCGATAACCGCCACGTCCGGGACAATACCCTCGTCCGCAAATTTTTTGGAAATCTCCCCCGCGTCGCCGCAGTAAAATTCCGCGTTTTTCACGCCGTTCAGCTCCGCGTTCCGCTTGGCGTTCTCCACCGCCTCGGGGACAATCTCGCACCCGATAATTTTCCCCGCCCCGTCCGAAAACGCCAGCCCTATCGTCCCCGCGCCGCAGTAGAGGTCAAGCACCGTCTCGCTCCCCGTCAGACCCGCGTACTCCATAGCTTGACGGTACAGCCGCTCTGCTTGGGCGGTGTTCACTTGATAAAAAGACATCGGCGAAAGGGTGATTTTTTTCCCGCAAAGAACGTCGCAAATCTCGTCATTTCCCCAAAGAGTAATATTTTCCGTACCCAAAATCACGTTGGTGTTTTTTGGATTTATATTCAAAACAACGCTTTTAACGTCCGCAAATTTTTCCGTAATTTTTTTGGCAATTTCGGTAAAATTTAACAGTTTGTCCCTATTTTTGGCAACGAAACAAACCATAATTTCCCCGGAATG
>JAMPDU010000177.1 GCA_023665505.1 Ruminococcus sp. | reverse complement strand
ATATCTCATACTTCTTATTATACCATATTTTTTCTATGTGGACAAGTTCTTAAATGATTTTTTGTAATTGGTTTTAAAAACGTTTCAAGTTTTTCTTTAAGATTATGATTTTTGATAAACTTCATAACCTTATTAAACTTGTCCTGCAAAGATTTTAATAAGGACTTTGTTTTTGACAATTCCTCATTAACGGCAGAAAGCTGATTATCCTTTTCGGCAAGAATATTTTCAATCTCGGTATTTCTATTTTGCAAAGTATGTACTTGATTGCCGAGCCGAGAATTTTCCAAAGAAAGACAATTATTTTCGTTTTTTAAAGCAACTTCATCTTCCACGGAAGAATAAAAATTTTCAAAATCATCTTCAAGCTGTTTCAAATTTCCCGACAAAACAGCATTGTCATTTTTCAATTTCTCGTTTTTATTCTGCAATGAAGTACATTTATCTTTCAAAGAAACGTTCTCCGTTTCAAACTTCTGAACCGCAAAATATTTTTTGGCGGCAAGTGAAATTCTTTCAAAATCGTCCCGCTTAACGGCAATATTATTAAGCGGTAAATTTCTAATCGGAACATTTTCGATATTATCAATTTCCGAAATCTGTTCTTTAATTTCCGCAAGCTGTTGGGAAGATTTTTTTAATTTGTACTCCGCAACTGAAAGATGTTCGGCGGTACTTCCCTTAACTCCGCGCTCTAAATCGTAACCGCGGTTGGTAATGAAATCGAAATATTCGTCCTGCAATTTGGAGTAGCTGTCCCGACCTTTCCAAAACTCGGAGCAGTTAATTCTTTTGCAGGGAACTCCATTTCTGTCCTTGCCGTTTATGACGGGAATGTACACAACGTGCATATGTGGAGTAGCCTCGTCCATATGCACCACGGCGGAAACAATGTACTGCTCGCCGCCGACTTTAGCGGTCACAAAACTATATGCGTCCTTGAAAAATTGTTTTGTACGGTCAGTTCCGAGCCTTTCAAAAAAGTCTTTGTCGGACGTAATTACAAACTCGCACATAACGGTACTCTGCTTTTTGCCTTGCAAACGAAGATTTCCCTTTAGCTGATAACGATTTTTTATACGCTCAAATTCCTGCTGATAAGTTGCAGACTGAATTTGTTTCAAGTGGTAATTTTCACAGGAACGTGACAAGTCAATATCCTTGTTGCTGTAATTCTTGTTCAGACGTTCATTGTGACGTTCAAGCAATGGGACGGCGTTCATTTTGTGATTTTCGTTTCTGATAATTGCGTAGCTCAATAGCATACCTCCTTTTGATGTGAATGGAGCAGTAAACGCGCCTCTATCCGTTTGGGATAGTTCTAACCTACTATGACTATTTCCTCCGTAAATAGTCTTGTGGGAAAAACCGTCCTGCGGACGGTTTGGCGTTCCCTCTGCACTCCCTTTTAAGTCGGCAAAGCCGCCAACATTGTGCAAGAGCATAGACCCTACAAATTATCCGCATACACCCTTATTGCTTTCCGACTTGTCCTTACGCTTTATTTTCTCGGACGCGATAAAATCCCGCACTTCCGACATCAACATAAGAGCTTTCATTGTTTCTTCAAATTCGGAATAAGCAATTTCCTCTCCAAAATATTTACGGACAACCTCGCCGACTTTTACCAGTTTGTCGGTACGAATACGCTCCCTCTCGGCGACAATGGCTTTTGAAAGTTCCTTGTACTCTTTATCGATTGCCTCAATTTCGGCTTTGTGCTTAGCCCTCTTTTTCTCAACTTTATCAAGCTTTTCGGACATTTTTTCAATTGTAATTTTTCTTGGCATTTTACCATTCCTTTCTTTCAGACATGGTACAATTTTAAAAATATTGTACCTAATGTTTTTTGCTTTTCGGTACAAAATGATTAAACTTGTACCGACCTTAAAAATTAAAATTGCTTAGTTTTAAATCATAGCCGTCAACCTCCTTGCTCATTATATACGGGGTTTTGAAAGCTGTTTACTGAACCCAATTTTGAAAAAATTGTATAACTGCACAAAATTATTTATCCTCTCATATGTTAAGGACAGTTTATGGGCTGTTTTTCAACCCTTTTCAAAAATTTTGTAGCTTTGCATAACAATTTCTCGGTTATGCTTTTCAAACTTGTTAGAATTGCATTACATATAACCTCCTCTACCAATAGAAAAAATTTTAGCTTAATTTTAGTGTGTTTCGAAAATAATTTTAAAATTGTTAATGTAAATGTTACAATTGCCTTTTGGCAAGCATAGCAACTTTGAGGACAACTTTGACAAACTTTTACAGTTACACAAAATTTGATATTGCTCAGTTTGGATTATTACCATTTAAACTGTTCCTCCATAAGTAAGGACATTTTTTATAACATTTTCCCGCTTTTCTTAGAAAAATTAAGTCTCGGAAATAAAATTTGTAATATTGCACAATTTTTAGCAGAATAACAAATAAAATATTGACAATGTATGTAAATTGTGATATGCTTATAATAAAGGTATATTTTATTTCAGCAAGTATTGGAGAGTGATTTTATGTCAGTTATAAAAATTACAGAAAGCAAACGTATTGATTTGCCTAAAATGACCGTTTCCGATGATGTGTTCCAAGAATTTAAGTCAACTTTAAATTCGTATATAAAAAAGATACGTAATGCTGTTTCAAACAATGAAAATGAGGAACACATAAAAAATATAATCAATGATTTTTTGCGTATGACATTTTATAATGACAAAAAATATTCCATTAACACGGACGGTAATATAGACAGCGCAATCAAAGAAAGCGGAAAACTTCTTGCCATTATCGAGGCAAAATCACCGATGAATAAGAACGAAATGGTTACCGTAGAGAATATGAATAAAAAGGCTCTTTGGGAAGCCATATACTATTTTCTTGAAAAAACAATTGATGTTTCAAAATCCAAAGCAATGATTTCAATGAAAGCCGAAGTGCGCCGTTTAATAATTACAGACGGTTTTAACTGGTTTCTTATAGATTCTGTTTCCGCTCACGCTGTAACCGACGGAATTATAGAAAGACGCTTTTGGGAATATAAAAACGGTAAACGTCCTTATAAAAATGATACTGCCGCATTTTATGAAGAGCTGAGCCAGCATTTTGATAATATGAATATAACCGATAAACTTGATTATATTTATTTCAATGTTGAAGAATGTATTTCAAAAAAACAAAGCATTGTCAATCTCTATAAAATACTTTCCGAGAGCTTTCTATTGAAGAATACTGTTCAAAATTATAATTACGAGCCTCATTCTCTTAACAGCGGGTTTTATCACGAATTGCTTTACATAATGGGGTTAAAGGAAACTTTAAAAGACAACAAACTTGTTGTTGAAATTGACCCTACAATAAAAAATTCATTATCGAATCAGGTATATTATCTATTGAAAGACAAGGAAATTGAAGATGACAAAATAAATGAACTTGCATTTGAATTGGTACTGATATGGGTCAACCGGTTGTTATTCATTAAGCTGTTCGAGGGTCAGCTTATGTCGTTTAATGAAACTTCCGAAAATTATCGTATTTTGTCGCACGATAAAATTGAATCCTTTGACGATTTGCAGGGACTGTTTTTTGACGTTCTCGGAACAAAGGAAAGGACAGATACCGATTTCCACAATAAATTTTCAAACATACCGTATTTAAACAGTTCTTTATTTGAAAAACAGAAAATTGAAACGGATTATATTTTAATCAGATTTTTGAGAAATGAAAATATCACAAGAAAATCTTCATCTGTTCTTGGCAAGAAGTCTAAATCAACTCTGCCAATACTTGAATATATTATTGATTTTCTAAATAATTATAATTTCTCTTCCAACGCTGATAACGGAAGTTACAACAGCAAAGAAATCATTGACGCTGCTGTATTGGGACTTATATTTGAAAAACTGAACGGCTACAAAGACGGCGCAAACTATACCCCGTCGGTAATAACTGAATATATCGCAAAAGAAGCTATTGAAACTGCTGTAATCAACGCTGTAAACTCGGAAATGAAGTGGAAATGCGGCAGTTTAGCGGATATTAACGATAAAATTGAAAGCCGCGAAGAACGCATAAAAATAAATGAAATCATAAACTCTTTGAAAATATGCGACCCTGCGGTAGGTTCGGGACATTTTCTTGTTTCGGCATTGAACCGTATTATTGCAATAAAAAAGCAGCTTGGCGTTTTATTTAAATATAATTCAAACGAACGTATCAAAGAATATGATATTGTTGTGGAAAATGATGTCTTGATTGTTCGTGACGGCAACGGAAATCCGTTTGTGTACAATAAGAAAAACAATGAATCCCGCGAAATTCAGGAAACATTGTTTAATGAAAAGCGAATTATTATTGAAAACTGTTTGTTTGGAGTTGATATTAATTCTAAAGCGGTTTATATCTGTCAGCTTCGTTTGTGGATTGAGCTTTTGAAAAATGCTTATTACAAAAATGGGGTTATGGAAACTTTGCCTAATATTGATATTAATATTAAGGTGGGAAGTTCACCGCTGTCAAAAATAGACTTTATTATAGGTAAAAAAATCAAAACAGATAAAGACACCGGAAAACTTATTCAAGATTATAAAACGCTTGTATCTCAATATAAATCTGTTTCCGATAAAATTAAGAAAAAGGAATTGCAAAAGAAGCTTTTTGAAACTAAAGAACAGGTTCACGGTCTATATGAACAATTCTCTTTTTTTAAGGAACACGATACAACATATGACTGCGCGTTTGAATGGGCTTTTGAATTTCCTGAAATACTTGATGAAAACGGTAAATTTATCGGTTTTGACGCCGTTATCGGTAATCCGCCGTATATTCAGCTTCAAACAATGCACGAAGAAGCCGATAAACTGCAAAAAATGTCATATCAGACATACGCGCGGACAGGCGATATTTATTGCTTGTTTTACGAACTTGCGTACAGGCTTTTAAAAACAGACGGTATCCTTGCTTTCGTCACTTCAAACAAGTGGATGAGGGCAGGGTACGGCGAAGCCTTGCGTAAATTCCTTTGCGAGAAAACAAATCCAACTCATCTTATCGACTTTGCAGGTCAAAAGGTTTTTGATTCTGCAACCGTTGATGTAAATATACTGATTTACCGCAAGAGTAAAAATCAGCATAAAACATTGTCCTGTGTTATTAAGGACGCCGACTGGCGAAATAATTTGAGCGATTATTTTCAGCAGAATGCTGAGGAAAACCGTTTTGATAATTTTGCAAGT
>JAMPDU010000176.1 GCA_023665505.1 Ruminococcus sp. | reverse complement strand
TCGTTCACAAAGTCCCGGAGGTCAGACACCATAAAGGGAGAGGGGGACAACAAAACCCTACAAAAATCGGCATTCCCCCTCTCCCTTTAAGGTTTCTGCCTCCGGACCACCTACTTCCTTAATCTCTCTCCCCTTTGCCGATTTTTACAGTGTATCAAACGCATTGCATTGGAAAAAACCGTTTACTGCCAAGTTAGTAATTATAAAACTTGACTATTCTACGCAATTGCATAGAAAAAATATTCCAAGACTTGACAGAGAATAGCGTGCGAGGGGAGGAAGAGAGTAAGGAAAAAGAGAGCGCGAGGGGAAAGACCTTAGGGAGAGGGAGGGGGCGAGCTTAGCGTCCCCTATATTCCATTGAGCCCCCTCCCTCTTCCTATGGTCTGTCCCTTCGCTCCGTTGTAACTGTTTATGGTAAATTAACCGTATTCAAAAACAAAGAAACAGTTACAATAAAACCAAAGTCCCCCAACACAACCACAACCCCCGTAAACCACGATAACCCCTCTTTCCGCAAAAGAGGGGGAACGCGGTTATAAAATTACCAAAAAATCAAGTATTAAACAAAGGCGAAACCGGCTTATCCGCATAAATCCTCTGTATAGCCTGCGCAAACACCGGCGCGCAGGGGAGAATTGTTATCTTGTCAATCTGTTTCTCCTCGGGGAGGGCGATGGTGTCAAGCAGGACAAGCTCCTTTATCACGCTGTTTTGTATCCGCTCTATTGCGGGTCCCGACAGTACGCCGTGTGTGGCGCAGGCGTACACCTCTTTCGCGCCGCCTATGTCGATTATCGCCTTTGCCGCGTTGCAGAGCGTTCCCGCCGTGTCTATCATATCGTCCACCAAAACCACGGTTTTGTCCTTGACGTCGCCGATTATGTTCATTACCTCGCAGACGTTTGCTTTCTGACGGCGTTTGTCAACGATTGCAAAGGGCACTCCCAAACGCTGGGCGAAGTTCCGCGCCCTCGTCACCGAGCCGAGGTCGGGGGAGACTACCATTATATCCTCTTTGCAGTCCTTGAATTTTTCCACAAAGAACGGCGCGAGTATGGGTACGCCCAAAAGGTGGTCGACTGGGATATTGAAAAAGCCCTGTATCTGCGGACAGTGCAGATCCATTGAAAGCACCCTGTCCGCCCCCGCCACGGAAATAAGGTCGGCAACAAGCTTTGCGGAAATGGGGTCGCGGGCTTTGGCTTTTCTGTCCTGACGTGCGTACCCCATATAGGGTATAACCGCCGTGATACGCCCCGCCGAAGCGCGCTTGAACGCGTCGATCATAATCAGCAGCTCCATCATATGGTCGTTGACGGGGGAGCTTGTGGACTGCACCACAAACACGTCCGAGCCGCGGACGCTCTCCTTGATAGACACGCTGACCTCGCCGTCCGAGAATGTCACCACCTCGGACTCGCCCACGGGCAGACCGAGATGCCGCGCGATTTCCGCCGCCACCTTGGGGTTTGAGTTGGCTGTAAAGATTTTAATATCCTTGCCGTGAAGATTCATTTTTGGAAGTCTCCTTTACATTTTATAGGGTTTTATTTTCAAGAGCGACGCTCTTATTTGACGTTTAAATTTTTTTCAACCATTTCCGCGGCATTTGCCAAGCCGAGGGAACGCATTTTGTCCAGAAGATTTTCGGTGGTTTTTACGTCAATATCAACAAAAAGCCTTATTATTTTCTTTATTGTCTCCGCGCCGAAAGCCTTGTACACCTCATAAAACACAACCGTGCCTTTGGTATGTACGCCCTCGGGTTGGCTGCCGTCCGCCGTTTTTATGGGCGGCAGTTCGGGGTACTTTTCGGTATGCTCGGCAATCATCGCGTTGAAAATGTCCGTCTTGCTCCTGTCAAGGCAGTACAGCAGCATAGACCATTCCGCCGTTGTTTCGTTGAGCCAGTCCTGCCAGCTGCCCGTGTCCGCGCCCGTACACCAAGTATGCGCCATTTCGTGGGCGTTTACGGTGATAGCCTCCTTTTCGTCCGTCCCCGGGGAAATGCAGACGATAAGACCGTCCCGTTTATACGCGCCGCCGCTTGTCAGGGCGGGGTACAGGCAAGCCGTTTCAATACGTCCGCCGCTGTATTCTCGGCGGAAAAGCTCTTTTGTATAGTAATCCAAAACGTCCTCAAAAATATTTTTCGAGAACTCCGCCGCCTCGGCAAGCGACCTGTCGGCAAAGTAAACGCTGACGTTTTCCCCCTCGGCGGCTTGCAGTACGCTTTTTCTGTAAAATATCAGATTGCAGTCCCACTCCCCCGCCGAGTAACGCCACTCGCCGTCAAATTCGCCTTTCACAAGGAAAAAATCTCCGCAGCCGTTTACCGTTATAAAATTTTCGTCAACGCCGCAGGACGGCTCACAGGGCAGCCATACCCCGTATCGGTTAAGCTCGATAATATTTTCGGTAATGACGTTGTGCCAGCCGCTTATTTCGCCGCCGTAGGAAATTTTCACCGCGCCGAAATCTTCGCCGCGTTTTACGGAATATTTTTTCACTTCCGCGCAGAAAAGCGGCTCGTACACCGCCTCGACGGCGATGTCTGCGGGATTTCCGTCACAAGTTAAGCCGTCTATTTCAAGCCTGCTGTTGAGAATAAACGTCAGCCCGTCAATTTTTTTATCGGGGAGAATTTCCGCCTCCGCGAAAAGCCTTTCGCCCTCGAAACGGAGCGTTATGTTTGCTTTCGACATTTTGAAACCCTTTCACAATCTATAAATTATTCCTCGGACGACCCGAATTTACCGTTGTAAACCTCCTCCGCCTTTTCGATAAAGCGGTCTGTGCCGTCGTATTTCAGCGCGATGTAGAGCTTTTTGCCGTCGTCGAACTCAAGCCGCATTTCCTCGCCGCCGCTGTATATTGCCGACAAATTTTCCCATATGTATTCCTTGGGCTTTGCGAACGCCTGTAAAAACGCTATTTTCTCATCGTTCCAAACCACCTTGTTTTTGACGTTTGTGTAGTCCAGCACGAGAATAATCCCCGCGATAACCAAAAGCACGGGTATTGTCAGCGGCTTGAAAGTCCCCCGCACAAGGGTGATAACAAGCACCGCAACGGGAATGACTATCGCCCCCGCAAGGTACGCCACGTGCCAGTATTTTTTCATGGTAAGCTGGTCTGTGGGGGTAAAGCTGATATTGTCGTTTTTCATTGGTATTCCTCCGGTTTATTATTTCCTGCTGTTTCGCTGTTTGAGCCGTTTCTCCCCAAACCCGTTCTTGAAACGCAGCTCCCCTCTCTCAATGGCGAGAGAGCCGTCGGGAACGTCCTCCGTAATAGTCGAGCCAGCCGCCGTGTAGGCGCTTTTGCCCACCTTTACGGGAGCGACGAGGTTTGTGTTGCAGCCGATAAAAGCGTTGTCGTCTATTGAAATGCGGAATTTATTCTCGCCGTCGTAATTAGCCGTGGCAACCCCGCAGCCGAAATTCACATTCGAGCCAACGTCCGTGTCCCCCACATAGGTCAGGTGGGAAATGGAGGTTCTCTCCCCAATTGTGGAATTTTTTACCTCCACAAAGTCGCCGATTTTCACCCTTGCCAAAATATGGCTGTCGGGTCTTATATGTACAAACGGACCGATTTTCGCCCCGTCGTCGATTTGGGAACGGTACGCCTGCACGCTGTTCAAAGTCACGCCGCTGCCGATAATACAATCCTCGATAAGGCTGTTTGGACCTATCACGCAGTTTTCGCCGATAACCGTGTCCCCTTTTATAATAGTACCCTGCAAAATCTTCGTGCCCGCGCCTATGGTCACGTTCCTGCCGACGGTAACCCCGTCCGTGCAGGTGAACTCCACCCCGTCCGCCAAAAGTTTATCTATAACGGCGTTCCTCGCCACGTTGTTAAGCATAAGCAGACCCTTGCGGTCGTTTGCACCCAGTACAACGTCGGGGTTAGGCGCAATGTACGCGTCCGCCCGAAAACCGCGGCTTATGAGAATGTACACCGAGTCCGTGAGATAATATTCCCCCTGGGAATTATTGGGTTTTATCTCCTCCAACGCCTCGATAAGCCGTTCCGTCTTGAACCAGTACGCCCCCGAGTTTACCTCGTTAAGGGCTTTCTGCTCGTCGGTGGCGTCCTTTTCCTCCACAATGCCCGTAACGCCGTTTTTCCCCCTTAAAATCCTGCCGTACCCTTTCGGCTCGGCAACCTTGGCGGTGATAATGGTGACGGCGTTGTCCTGCCTTACGTGCTGCTCCAAAGCTGCGGTAATGGTTTCGCTGTCGATAAAAGGCGAGTCTCCGCATACTATGAGTACGTTCCCGTCGGCGCGCTCTTTCAGCCAGTCCACCGACATCATAACGGCGTGCCCCGTGCCCATGCGCTCGGACTGATAAACCGTATCGCACCGCCCGCCCACATACTTTTCGATAACCTCGGCGTTGTAGCCCTTTACCACGCAGATACCCTCAATCTCGGAGCGTTCGCAGGCGGTTATGACCCACTCCAGCATAGGCTCGCCCAAAACCTCGAACATAGGCTTTGGCAGATCGGATTTCATTCTTTTGCCTTGTCCTCCCGCCAAAATGACGGCGCAGGAATTGTTACTCATAAAAAATCTCCTTTGGTTTTGAGGAATTAATAACTAACGGTTTCTTTTATCAATTTCTTTGAGAAATTCCAAATCGATGTAGTATTTTTTCGGATTTTCCTTGTCAACGTAAACGGTCAGCTTTTTTCTGCTGTAAAGCTCCCTCGTCGGGTCGAAACGTAGCGTTATCACGTCCGTGAAAATATGGTACGCCCCCGCAGGGTCTGTCCAGCTGCACTCAATGGTGTAGGGCCATTCGTTAAGCCTCTGCCGCGAGGCTTTCGAGCTGTACTTCGGTCGGGTGGCGGAGTCGAAATCCGCCTCGATGCACCAGCCCTCGGTTTTGAGCTTGTTTATACCCGCCGTTATGCCCCGCAGAGCAAACAGTCCGCCGATAATAAGGACAATCCCCGGCAGAATGAAAAGTTTTCCCACAGGCGTATCGGCGGCTTTTATTCCCGCCATAAGCGAACCCGCTCCGCCCATAATCAGCCACGTCCCCAGCAGCCGCAGACCTTTTCTGTTTGTGTTCATAGTAACCCCTTTCTCAAATAACTTTCAACTGTCAACTGTCAACTTTACACTATCTATTATGCCATAAATCTAAAAATTTTTCAAGAGAATTCCCGTGTTTTTCCCCTGTTTTGGATTTATTGTGCAAATTGCACAAAAAAATGCCCTTAAATTTCCTGTCAATC
>JAMPDU010000175.1 GCA_023665505.1 Ruminococcus sp. | reverse complement strand
TACAACCTTTTTTATTTTTTGATTTTATAAAAAATCGCAAAAAACAGGTGAAAAACTGCGTTTTTCACAAAAAAATTTATGAAAATTTCAATTACTTAACTTTTTGATAAATCAGCGGTTAACAAAAATGCAGACACTTGCGTAAATACTTCGGGAGGTGATCGCTATGGGAAAACCGCATACAAAGTCGGTAAACAAATATATCAAAAACAATTATGACAGAATTGCAGTATTGCTGAAAAAGGGCGATAAAGAGATTGTCAAAAAGCTTGCCGCGGCGCGGGGAATGTCCGTAAACGCCTATATAAAAAGCCTTTTAGATATTGAAATAAATCGGTACAAAAGCAGAGCCAGACTGAGGATGCATATGCCTGCAAAAAAGAAACCGCCTATTGATTGAGATAGTTAAGCAGCGAAATCTTTTCAATGTAATGCTTTCCGCCTATGATACGGACGGTTAGTTTGCCACTGTTTATCAGCTTGTACAGGGTATTGCGGTGTATTTGCAGCGTGTTGCAAACGTCCGCAGAGGAAATAAATTCGCCGTATTGCAGCAGACAGTTTTCGGCGGTGTATTTCTTTTCGGGCGTAGGATTTTGGGAATTATAAAATTTATCGTAAAAAATGTCAAGGGCTCGTTCAAACGCCCCTATCCCGCTGCATACGGATAGAACCCGCATATTGTCGGTGAACAGGTGCGGCTGGGATTGATACAAATCTCGGAACACGCCGACAAGCATATCAATAACAATGCTGTTTCCCGCGAGTTTTCGCAAAGCCGAGTCGGACAAGCCTATTTCGGTGCATTTGCTGTAATCGGCTAAATCAAACCCCATTGCTTTCCAGCATTCCGCCGCGGACATTTTCCGCAGCCTGCCGTTCGACTTTATAACAATAGTACCGTCCCCTGAGGGGCTGCCGCTGTTAGTGGTGACGCATGGGATATAGCCGTAATCACGGCGGTTACGCAGACCGAATATTTGCGGCAGATAGCCTATACTATTATATACGGTTTGCACTTTGTTTTTAGTAGTTTGGTTGTAAATCTTTTCAATTATTTTTTCATCATTTTCGCCGAAATCAGATAGCCATAATTTGGGGTCGGTAATTTCGCTGTCTGCTTGCAAAATATCCGATATGTTCAATTCACGGTAACCGGTCGGAAATATTTCCAAATTCCCGCTGTCAATTACGTTGTCAATCGCTATGAGGACTAACCGCTTTCGGCTTTGAGGTATACCATAATCACGGGCGTTAAGAATGTAACAGCGTACTTTATAGTTACATTTTTGGATTTCCAATACAAATTTTGAGAACGTATCTTTGAATTTTTTATTTGTCGCAACTGCCGAAACGTTCTCCCAAATTATTATTTTGGGGCGCAGCTCACGAACAAGCCGCAAATATTCTATCATCAATGAGGAATAGAATTTTTCCAAAACGGATTTTCCGCAGCGCGGGCAATGTCCGCGGTTGCGTACGGAAATCGTCAAAGGGTTGTAATTATAGCCGCAATGGGAGCATTTGTACAGGCAGCCTTCTCTTGTGCCTAACGAGGTAAACGATTGGCAAGGCGTCCCGCCAATGAGCATATCTACAGGCTGCGCAACGTTGTTTTTGTCTATTGTACATATGTCGCCATAGTTTTGCGAACTGTCTACATTGTTAAGTTGGCAGTATGCGTTTACAGCGTTTTTGTCAATTTCCGAAAAGCCTATCAGGGTAAAATTCCGCATAAATTTTAATTCTCCTTTAACTTTTACTGACACAAAAAATTCCGGACACAAAAACTCCTCGACACAAAAAATGTAATGTATAAAATGAGAAAGGAGGATTTTTAAAATGCCGCCATAAAAAGTCATCAATGATATTATAACATAATATCAAAGTGATTGCAAGAGAATTTTGCTGCACCATAGAATTATCTGAAACGGTAGCAAGCGGAATGCATAAGGCAAATATTTTTATGAAAAAGGTATTTTTTTCTGTTAAAATGGTGAAAATAATGTAAAGGAGCTGGCAATAGTAATGTATATTGATAAAACAGAAATTGTTCTGAAAAAACAAACTCTTATTGCCTGGGCACATATTCTGCTCAGAGAGAAAAAAATTTCCCAATCAAAATGCAGTAAGATGATAGCCAAATTTGAGAAAATTAAGTCATAAATATTTCAAAAAGCTATTGACATTTATTCGTTGGCATGGTATCATAATAATATAGTGTAATACCAATAAAACTAAGGAGGTACTTGTATGGATATATATGAAACAGCTAACAAAATGAAAATTGAACGCAAAACAATTTTTGATCTGAACATCAGAGTAACTTTCTATGCTCGTGTGTCAACAACACGTGACGAACAGGAGAACTCAATTGAAAATCAAATTGCGTTCTTTACCGATATGATAAAAAACAACAAGAACTGGACGTACATAGAGGGTTACGTTGACCGTATTCGCGGCGAGCACGCCGAAAACCGTACTAATTTTATGAGAATGATTGAGGACGGCAAAACGGGAGTTTTTGACCTTATACTTACAAAGGAAGTCAGCCGTTTTGCAAGAAACACCATTGATAGTCTTACCTATACAAGAGATTTGCTTAGAGCTGGCGTAGGGGTATTTTTCCAAAACGATAATATCTGTACCATTGATACGGACAGCGAGTTAAGATTGACTATAATGTCAAGTATTGCCGCCGATGAAGTGAGAAAGCTTTCCGAACGCGTTCGTTGGGGGCATAAGCGTTCCATTGAAAGCGGCAGCGTAATGGGAAATAATCGGATTTTCGGGTATGACAAAAAAGATTGCAGACTTGTTATAAATGAGTCCGAGGCTGAAATGGTGAGATTGATATTTGACCTTTATTCAACAGGGGAGTACAGCACGCGAAAAATAGAAAATGCACTGTTTGAAAAAGGTTATTTGGGCAGAAATAATAATCGCATACACCATAATACAATTGCGGGAATTATTCAAAATCCAAAATACAAAGGATATTTCTGCGGTAACAAGGTAAAAATTGTTGATTACAGAACGAAAGAACAGCGGTTTTTGCCGCCCGAAGAATGGATTATGTACAAAGATGAAACGGGGGAACAGTGTCCCGCAATTGTTTCAGAAGAACTATGGGACAAGTGTAATGCCATTTTTGGCGAAAGAAGTATGGCTATTAAAAGCCGTGAACGTTCTTTTAAGGATAACAGCGTATTTACGGGAAAAATCATATGCGCCGCTCACGGTAAGGCATACTGGAGGACAAGCTATTCAAACAGCGCGTTACAAGGGAAGTCAGTGTATCAATGGATATGCAGCGAAAAAAAGAGATTTGGCGCAAAAAGCTGCGCGTCATTTTCCATTAAGGAAAGCGAATTGTACAAAATTTTGTCGGATTTCTTTAAAAACGCCGCGGGAAATATTGAGGACTATGTAAAAACGTTTCTTGAGGTTTACGCTGAAACCGACGCCGATAATGACATTCAGAAACAGATTAATTCCTTGAAAATCAGACTTGAAAAGGAAAAAGCAAAGCGTGAAAAACTGCTTGACCTTTATACGGAGGGTATCATTGAGAAAAAGGAGTTTTCCGAGCGTAACGATACTGTAAATGTGCTTATATCGGAATTGGAGGAAAATATTTCCGCACTTCAAAATGAAAATCTTAAAACGGAAGATTATGTCAAAGAGATTAGAGCCATTGAACGTTACTTCAAAACAATGTACAGCCCCGACGGAGATATGACAAAAGAACAGGTTGACGAAATGACAAAAGCCATTATAGACCATATTGATGTAGTCCCCATAAATGATGACAGTATGAAACTGGAAATTCACCTTAAAACGGGGTTAAACAGCGATATTACTTATTCTGCGGGTAATAGGCGTTCCCGTTGCCGTTCCGGACACATCAGTAAGAAAATGATTGACGCTTACAAGCAGGGTATCAAGTCATAACCTGACTTAGTATTTCCCGAATAAAAAAAGAATACCCTGCAAGGCGAAAAGCTTTGCAGGGTATTCTGCTTATAGAATTAAAATATAAAATACCGTTACCGTGCTTATTTTGAGAAATTGAGAGGCAAGAGGCAAGAAATTTTTATTTTTTTTCGTATTTTTGCGCAATTTTTTTCACGGCGTAAATTAACGCGTCCACCTCGCCGGCGGTGTTGAATACCGAGGGGGAAAATCTTACCGTCCCGTCGGGAACCGTGCCTATTGACGCGTGGGCAAGCCCCGAGCAGTGAAGTCCGCCCCGCAGTGCGAAACCGACGTCGCTTAGTATCGCCGCCGTTTCGTTGGCGGAAATTCCCTCTATGTTAAAGGACGCAACGGGCAGGTAATTTTTTACACGTTCGTCCCGATAAACCGTTACATTTTTTACAGGCTTTAACGCGTAAATAAATTTTCGGCAAAGCTCCGTTTCGTGGGAGTAAATTTTTTCCGTACCCAATTTTTTTACGAAATCAATTCCCGCGCCTAAGGCTATCGCGCCGCAGGTGTTTACCGTACCTGCCTCGAGTGCGTCCGGGAGAAAATCGGGCTGGTCAAGTTCCATGGAAAGACTTCCCGTGCCGCCCTCCATTATTGGGGAAATTTTATATTTCCCGTCGGTGATGAGAAGTCCCGTTCCCGCAGGACCGTAAAGAGCTTTATGCCCCGCGGTGCAGAGGATATTTATTCCGTCGGAAAGTTTTACGGGAATTACCCCGCAAGCCTGCGCGCCGTCGGCGATAAAGCAGATATTGTTTTTTCGGCAAAGCCTGCCGATTTCCTCAAAGGGGAGAATTTGCCCCGTAACGTTGCTGCCCAATGTGCAGGCGATAATTTTTGTCTGCGGGGTAATCAGCCGTTCAAAATTTTCCAAAGTCCTGCCGTCGTCGGGAGTTATTTCCGCAATGCTGTAAGTACATACGCCCTGCTTGTAAAGAGCGTGGACTGGTCGGGCGACGGCGTTATGTTCAAGAGAGGAAATTATTATATGGCAGCCTTTTTCGGCAACCCCTTTAATTGCCATATTAAGGGCGTGGGTGCAGTTTTGGGCGAAAACGGTATTATCGGGTTCGGCAGCGAAAAAATCGGCGGCGGAAGTCCGCGCTTTGTAAACGGCTCCCGCGGTGTCGATAGAAATCTTGTGTCCGCTCCTCCCGGGATTACCGCCGTACCGTTCAACAGCCGTGAGGAGGGCTTTTTTCACGGCGTCGGGCTTTGGAAAGGTTGTTGCGGAATTGTCAAAATTTATCATTTTAAAGCCTCCATAAAAGTCGGTCGGTAATATATCCTAATTTTCAGAACTTGTTCTCATAGGTATCAGCGCACGTCTTTTCGGCAATATTTTACCGATGACTGCGTTAAAAATCCTTGAAATACCCGCGTATTCCTGCGGATTTTTGCCTTGT
>JAMPDU010000174.1 GCA_023665505.1 Ruminococcus sp. | reverse complement strand
TTTTTTTAAAAAATGAAAATCACAGCAATCCCCGCCGTAACCGAGTGATTTTGTTCTGCTGAATTTAATTTTATTCAAATTTCCGTAAGTTACATCATCTACATCGCAAAACAAACCGCATAATTCGGGACAGCCGTTTTCAAGGCAGGATTTGTGCCACAGACATTTCGTAATTGTGACGTCAAAACAATTTTTTTCGCATTTCTGCGTGCTGTTCCATAAATCACTTTTTCGGTACGCAATATTATTTTGAACGGCTTATTTCGCCTTTCTCTCCAAATCATACATAAAACTTTTTTCGTCCATATTTCGGACGTTCACAAGCGTCATTCCCAAGTGCTCGTATTTGTCTTTTTTCAGTTTCGCGTCCGTGGAAAGTATTACCGGCAAACGCTTTCGGTCGGCAATTTCAAAAGCCGTCTCCATAAGCGGGCGCATAAAACCCTTCCCCTGATATTCTTTTTTTATCGCCAGCAATTCAATTTGCACAAAATCTTTTTTGGCTTTTCGGTACTTTCTTTCAAGGCTTTCTCCGCCCGCCTGAAATTTTTCCATAACGCTTTTAAATCCGCCGAAACCCAGTGCTTTAACCATTCCGAACATCATTTTAAAAGTCGCCGTAAACGGGTACGGACTTGTGGTGTCCGTCACAATTAAAATTCCCTCGTTTTGTTTGCTTGTGGAATAAACCGCGCCCGCGCCGTTTGCGGCTTTTATCATTGCCAGCAAATAGTTTACAAGCCGCGTTCTGTCGGGATAACCGGGGTAAAAGGGTACCATTCCTACTTCATTTTCACCGTAATCGTAGTACGCAAACACCTCGGCAAACTGCCGCATTTCGGTATCCGTTAATTTTGTTTTTTTGAGCATTTTTATCACTTACCCCCAAAAACTTATTTCAGTTACTCTATGCTAACTAAAATAAGTATATCATATAATTATATTGTTTGTCAAGTATAACTTTGAAAATTTTTATAGTAATTTTATGTAAAAATTGTTCCGCGCCTATTGACAAATTTAATTTAAAGGGTTATAATATACGTTAGTTAGCATATAGCAACTAAGTTTGCCTAAACTTACTTAATAACGTCAAACACAGGCAGGGAGGTATTTTATGCCAAGTATACAATATAAATTGGTGGAACGGCTTTTTAAAATTATGGGTGTAAATAAAATGCTGAATAAAGACGGAAAAGCGTGGGAAAAATTGCTTGCGGACTACAGTGTTAAGCAGAAAAAGCCCCTTAAAGTCCCGTATTCAAAATTGGAAAAAGAATTTGAAGTGACCGAAAAAAAGCTCGGCGGAGTGACCTGCTACGTCACAAAATTAAAGAAATCCGCGCCGAAAGTAGGCGTGCTGTACCTGTTTGGCGGAGGATATATTTTGCCGCCCGACCCAGGCGACCTTATTCTGTGCGGGCAAATCGCCAAAAACTGCGGCGCGGAGGTTTGGTTTCCCATATACCCAATGGCGCCGGAGCATAAGCTTGTCCAAACGCTGAAAAGCACCCTTGACGTGTACAAAGATATTCTTAACTCATATGCGCCCGAAAAAATTCGTATTTTCGGTACTTCGTCGGGCGGCGGTCAGGCTTTGTCGCTGTGTACTTTTATTAAAAAAGAGTATCCCGACGTTCCGATGCCGGGCAAATTGGTGTTGCAGTCGCCGGGTGTGCAAGTCCCGCCGAGCAGGGAGCAAAAGCAAAAAATGGCGCGGCTTGAAAAATATGATGTAATGATACCGCCTGCTTTTTTCGAAAAAATCGCGCCTGTGCTTGCGGACGAAAACGATAAATATTTGCTTAGTCCGATTTTAAACGATATGACGGGTTTCCCGCAGACGGACGTTTTTTACGGAACGCATGAGGTTATGTACGCTTTTGCGGAGGATATGAAAAAGGCGTATGAAAAGTACGGCGTAAAGCTGAATGTTCATATCGGAAAGGGTATGATGCACTGCTGGGGCGCAATGGAATTTGTCCCCGAGGCAAAGGCTGTCCGTCGGGAATATTTTAAGGCGTTAAAATAAATTTTGCAAAAAATCCGTCCGCCTATTGACAAATTCGGTTTTATGAGTTATAATTATCATTGATAGCTAACAATGATTACCGAAAGAGGCGGTATTATGCCGAAAGATAAAACTGCAAGCCACATACGCGTAAACGCCGCTGTTAAGGCGGAATTTCTCGAAAACGGCTACGAGAAAGCGTCCATACGAAGCATAGGCGCGAGGGCTGATATGACGTCGGCGGGACTTTACAGGCACTACAAAGACAAGGCGGATATGTTCGACGCGATAGTCGCTCCACTTGCGGAAAGTATGGAAAACTGGATGAGCTGTCATAAAAAATACAAGTACGGATTGGTTGACAGCAAGGCGGAGGGCGACGCGCTTTTCGGGCAGACCTTTGCGGATATGATAAAGGAAGTCGTGTACCCCAACAAGGAGGAATTTAAAATACTTCTCTGCAACGCGCGGGGTACGAAATATGAAAATTTTATTCACGATTTTGTGGCGGAACAGCAGACGGAGCTTGCCGATGCAATAAATTATATGAAACGGCAAGGCTATCCTGCCGCTGAATTAAACGAGGAGGAAATTCATATGCTTTTAAGCGCATACATAACAGCTTTATTTGAGCCTGTGATACACGATTATCCCGCGGAAAAACTTGAGCATTGTCTTGATACAATAAATGATTTTTTTATGCAGGGGTGGAAAAAAATAATGGGAATTTAAGGAGCGTAAGGCTCCTTATTTTTTTGTAAGTTATCATTTTGAAAATATTGATAACTTATATGAAAAGTTTTTTGCGGGGCGTTTAAAATGTCCCGAAAAATAAATTTATTAAAAAGGAGAATTTAAAATGAAAGAAAAACTTAACGGAAAAGACTTAATAAACGTGGGGATTTACTCGGCAATTTATTTTGTCATAGTATTCGCCTGCGCGATGCTGGGAATGATACCTTTTATGTACCCGATGCTGGCGGTAATTGTGCCTATTGTAGGCGGAATTGTTTTTATGCTGTTCCTCACAAAGGTGAAAAAATTCGGTATGATTTGGATTATGAGCGTTATTATGGGCATACTTATGCTCCTTACGGGTATGAGCTGGTACTCCCTTGCTATCGGCGCTTTCAGCGGACTTGCCGCCGAATTTATTTACAAAAGCGGAAATTATTCAAGCGCGGCGAAAGGCGTTCTTACACACGGCGTTTTTTCGCTTTGGGTGTTTGGGAATTTCCTGCTTTTTTACCTGAGCCACGACAGCTATATGGCGACAAGAGAGGAAATGCTGGGCAAGGAATTTGTGGACACGCTTAACAAATTGCTGCCGATGTGGTCTTGGATAATTCTTTTGGCTGTGTGCTTTATATGCGGAATTATCGGCGGATTTTTAGGCAGAAAAATGCTGAAAAAACATCTGACAAAAGCGGGTATAGCTTGATGAACGGGATTTTACGGGCTGATATTGAAAACAGGGGAATTTCCTTTGACCCGCGGACAAAGCTAATCGTTATGCTCACGCTTGT
Source organism: Ruminococcus sp. (assembly GCA_023665505.1). Lineage (GTDB taxonomy): Bacteria > Bacillota > Clostridia > Oscillospirales > Ruminococcaceae > RGIG8773. Next base: position 2,014 of record JAMPDU010000174.1, on the reverse strand, counting down.
GTTTTTTTCTTTGGGCGGAATTGGCAGCGATATTAAGGCGGTACAGACAGCGGCGGCGGTTTTGAACGTTGTCCCGCTTGCGCTTTTATGCACCGCAAAGCAATGGAAAAAAGCAGCCGTTTACGGAATTATTTACGCGGCTTTCGAGCTTGTTGACATACTGCTTTTGCCGCGCTTGGAGGGCGGTTTGCAGATTTTCACAGCGGTTTTGTGTATGCCGTTTCTGCGGCTTATGCCGGGGTTAATTATGGGCGCGTACATAATTTCCAGCACCACGGTTAGCGAATTTATCGCGGCAATGCAGCGTATGCATATGCCCCGGCAAATCACCATACCTTTGTCGGTAATGTTCAGATTTTTTCCGACGGTTATGGAGGAATTTTCAGCCATAAATACCGCTATGAAAATGCGCGATATACGCGTCGGCGGGAAAAACGCGGGGAAATTTTTTGAGTACCGAATAATTCCGCTTATGGTCTGCTCGGTGAATATCGGCAACGAGCTTTCCGCCGCCGCGCTTACGAGGGGTCTGGGCGGAAACCGCCGCCGCACAAATATTTGCCGCATAGGTTTTCGTTTCGGCGATTTTGCGGTTATAATTTTATCGGCAATTCCGTTTGTACTTTTAATACTGGGAAAGGCGGGAATTATTGCATGAATAACACGCCGTTCGTTCAAATAAAAAACGTTGATTTTACATACGCGAACACGGAAAATCCCGCGCTGAAAAATTTTTCTCTCAATATTTTAAAGGGTGAATGTGTGCTGCTCTGCGGAGAGTCGGGGTGCGGAAAAACCACGGTTACAAGACTTTTGAACGGGTTAATTCCTCATTATTACGAGGGTGATTTAAAAGGCGAGATTTTTTCGGACGGGAAAAATATTTCCGAAACTCCCCTCGATAAATTGGCGGAATTTACGGGCAGTGTTTTTCAAAATCCGAGAAGTCAGTTTTTCTGCGTCGACACCACGGGGGAGCTTGCTTTCGGCTGTGAAAATTTAGGTCTTGGGGAGGAGGAAATACTTCGCAGGGTTGAAAACGCGGCGGAACAGCTGGGTCTGCAAAAACTTTTAAACAGGAGCATTTTTAATCTTTCGGGAGGTGAAAAACAGAAAATCGCCTGCGGTTCGGTTTCGGCAATGGAAGCGGAGCTTATCGTTATGGACGAACCCACGTCAAACCTTGATACGGACGCGATTTGCGAGCTGAAAAAAATTTTGCGGCTATGGAAAGAGCAGGGCAAAACAATTGTTATTTCAGAGCACAGATTAAGCTGGCTTTCGGGAATATGCGACCGAATTATTTTTATTAAAAACGGAGAAATTTTTTCGGAATTTAAGGGCGGGGAATTTTTTAATATGAGCGTTTCCGAGGCAAATAAATCGGGTTTGAGAAAAAGCGTTGAAAACCGCGATTTTTTGGAAACGTCTCCCGGAATTTACGAAATAAAAAACGGTGAATGTATTCCGTTTTCGGAGGGTGAAAAAAGTCCGCCCGAAAAAATAATTTTATCGGATTTTATTTATAAATACGGCAAGCGGAAAGTCCTCGATATAAAAAATTTGACCTTGCCCGCAAATTCGATTGTGGCAATTATCGGGCATAACGGCGCGGGAAAATCAACATTTGTGAAATGTTTATGCGGTCTGCAAAAAGGCTTTAAGGGCAAGGCGGAATATGCGGGAAAAATTCGCAGTTCAAAGGAAATGCGGCGGCTTTCCTATATGGTGATGCAGGACGTTAATCACCAGCTTTTTGCGGAATCGGTCATTGACGAGGCAATGCTGGGAATGAGCGAGGAAAATGAACAGTGGGCTTTGGAAATTCTCGAAAAACTTGACCTTGCGGAGTACAGAGACAGACACCCGATGTCCCTGTCGGGCGGTCAGAAACAGAGGACAGCGATTGCCTCCGCGCTGCTTGCGGAAAAGGAAATTCTTATTTTTGACGAGCCGACAAGCGGGCTTGATTACAGGCGAATGATTGAGACGGCAAAGCTGCTCCGCGAAATCG
>JAMPDU010000173.1 GCA_023665505.1 Ruminococcus sp. | reverse complement strand
CTTTGGCGTCATTTACAGCCTTTTCATCGTAAGCGGGAGCCTCTCTTTCCTCAAAGGAAATCGCCCCCGTGGGGCAAGCGGGTAAACAATCCCCCAAACCGTCGCAGTAATTTTCACGGAACAGTTTTGCTTTTCCGCCGACAATTTCAATCGCGCCCTCGTGGCACGCCTCCGCGCAAATTCCGCAGCCGCTGCATTTTTCTTCGTCTATTTTAATAATTTTTCTTATCATTTTTTATACTCCAATCAATTTTGATTAATTTATTATAACATATTTCAAATTTAAAAGCAAGTACAATTCAAATTATTTTATGCAAAGCGGTAAAATTGCAAAAAATACACCGAACAAATTACAGTATGCTCGGTGTATTTTAATAAATTTACGCTCTGCTTGAAATCGCCACGGGAATAATACTTCTGATTTTTCTTTCAAGATAGTTTACCTCGTCAACAATAACGTCAACGTCAAAGGAACGCGATATATTTTCCTCGTTGAGAATATCCTTGACAGAACCGTAAAATATGTCGCCCTTTCTGTTCATCATAAAAGCGTCGTCTGCGGTTTTTATGGCGTTGGTTGGATAGTGCGTGTTCATAACCGCGCTGATTCCGTCATTATGCGCAAGGCTTTCTATCATATCAAGAACAAGTATCTGATTGTGAAAATCAAGCCCCGTTTCGGGTTCGTCAAGAATTATCAGCTTAGGCTCGTTAATAAGCGCCCTTGCTATCAGCACCATCTGAAGCTCGCCGCCGCTCATACGGTTGCAGTCCTTGTGGGCGAGACGGGTAATGCCGACCCTTTCCATTATTTGTTCAGCCATTTCCGTTTCGGCTTTCCCGGGCTGTGAAAACGTACCGAGATGTGAACATCTGCCCATAGTTATCATTTCAAGAGCCGTATATGAAAACGCAAAGCTGTGTGACTGGGGGATATATGAAACCGTACTCCATATATCTTTCGGTTTCATATCCGCAAGCCTTTTTCCGCACAACAACGTTTCTCCCCTCTTCCATGGCAGCAGTCCTGTCATACATTTAAGCAGAGTGGTTTTTCCGATACCGTTCGGTCCGAGTACGGCGAGAATTTTGCCCTCGTCAAGGGAAATATTTATGTTTGTAAGTATCTCCTGCTGTTTCGGATAGCCGAAGCAGCCGTTTTTCACCTCAAGTATCATCTTAAATTGCTCCTGTTCTTTTTTAAAAGCGATATGAATACGGGCGCGCCGATTATGGCGGTGAGAATTGAAATCGGCAGCTCTATCACGCTGACTGTCCTTGAAAGCGTGTCTATAAGTATCATAAAGCTTGCACCAAGGCTTATACATACGGGAATAACATATTTGTTGTTGCTGCCCACGAGCATTCTCGCGCAGTGCGGTATCAGCAACCCTATCCAGCCGACCTGCCCGCACATTGAAACTACAGACGCGGTTATGACCGTTGAGGCAATTATAAAAACAAGTCTCAGCCTTTTTATGTTTATTCCGCTTGACCTTGCCTCGTCCTCGCTCAGCGAAAGGATATTAAGCTTCCACCTCAAAAGAAAAATAACGGTAATTCCGCCGAGTATCAGAGGAGAACCAATCATTATTTTTTCGTAGGACGCGCCCGTAAAGCTGCCCATAAGCCAATAGGTTATCTGCGGCAGCTTGCTTTGAGGGTCGGCGGTGTATTTCAGCAGCGAACCCAACGCGTTGAAAAGCGAGGATATTACCGTACCCGCAAGCACAAGAAATACCATGGAACCGCTTTCGTTGTTTCCCGCTATACGCATTGTTATCCACACGGAAAACAGTCCGAACACAAGCGCGATAAGCTGCGTTTCTATCATACTTCTTGAAAGAACTATCGCCAGTATTGCGCCTACGCAAGTGCCGCTTGTTACGCCCAGAATATCGGGAGTTGCAAGAGGATTTGAAAACAGGCACTGAAAGCTCGCTCCCGCGCAGGAAAGTCCAGCCCCGACAATTACCGCCATAATTATGCGGGGCAGCCTTATATTTACAACAATCGAGTAATTCTGCGCGTTATCCGCGCCGCCCGTAAAAATTGCCGCAACCGACGAAATCACGCTGCCGACGGACACGTTCATTCTCCCGAGACAAAGACATACAAGAGCCATTGCCGCAGGCAGAATTATCATTGCCAAAACAGCGGCGGCAGTAAATTTCCCGTTTTTTATCCATAAATTATTCATCAGTACAAAAGCATTCCCGCCATATCCTCGTCAGTCACATCATAGCCGTACCATTGCTTGTAGTAGTCTTTAATAGTGTCCTCCAACGGATAATCGGCAAACTCATCGGGGTACGTTTTGCAGGCAAGCCAAGCGTATATTATGGGAACGTCGGGATTGGGCGTATACCAGTTCCACATACCGAGGGTGGTATCGTAAACCCTGCCGTTCTTTACTGCGCTTAAAGCCGAAAGGTCAAGCCCCTCTATGGTGTTATTCAGAGCGTCCTCCGTTTTATAGGGAAGAAGTCCCGGACCGTTCAGAAAAAGAATATCCGTATCCCATTCATAAATCTGCTCGATATTGACCTGCGCGTGCGCCACAAGACCCGCAGCTTCGGCGGGATTGCTTACACCCAACCGTTCAAGCCAGTACGCGCCGAAAAATTTTCCTCCCGCCACGGTGGGAACGCCGTCGGAATAGGTCGTAAGAATTATCCCCGAGGGTCTGCCGCTTTCGGGAATTGCCGCAATTCTCGCCTCAACATCGGATATGATTTCGTTTCCCGCGCCGATAAAACTGTCCATTTTCTCATCTTCGCCGAAAACGTCCTCCAAAAGTCTCAGCCATTGAACGTATCTGTCCACAATATCCGCCTTTCCCGCCGCTTCGCTTGCGCTTGTCGCAAATCCCACCGCAGGTATGCCGCTTGACTCGAATATTTCCTTATGCGCCGTATTTGCCGCATTATAAAGAATTACATCGGGTTCAAGCTTCATTATTTCCTCAATATTCAAATCGCTTTGGGCGTAAACGGTATCGGAACTTTCCATAAGCTCGGGCGCAATATCTTTAAGCGCGGTTTTGGTAATAATATCCTTAAACGCGCCGCAGTATCCCACAATATAAGGCGCGTCACCTTCGAAGTACGACATATAGGTGGAAAGAATAGGTATCTGGTCGATAACCACTCTCGTTACATTGTCGGGTACTTCTATTTCGTTTCCCGTGTGGTCAATAACAATATGAGTGCCGCTTTTTGCGGGAACGTCCGTCTCATCGCCCGATGTTTCTTTGCTTTCGGCACTGTCGGACTGATTGTTTTCAGCCGCCGCGCTTGTTGCCGCCGAAGTTTCCGTTTCGTCTGCCGCGCTTTCGGAGCAGCCCGTTACGGACAATGCCATAACCGCCGCAGCGAAAAGCGATAAAATTCTTAACTTATTTCTCATAATCCGCCTCCGTGAAATTATATATTGTTAGCTATTGCTAACTAAAACCTATGTGTTAGCGATAGCTAACGAAATTTATATTAGCATAAAATTACTTGGCTTGTCTGTTGCCGCGGCAACAATTTTTAATTTCATATCAAAAAATTTTCATCTGTAACCGTAAACCCGTCGCTCTCCACCCTGATTATTTTTTCGTCCTGCATTCTCCCCAGCTCCCGCGACAACGCGCTCCTGTCAACACCGAGAAATTCCGCAAGCTCGCTGCGGTTGTAGGGTACGGCGATTTTTTTCCCGACTGACACGGAACGGCTTTGCAAATACACCTTTATTCTGTCCCGCAAGCGTTTTTGCGCGAGAATACGCAGCTTTTCATTCAGCCGCACGGACTGTTCCGCCATATTCCGCAACAAATTTAACGCAACCCTTTTCTTAAAACGGCAAGTGACCTTCTCTTCCGCAAACAGCACGGACAAATCAAGAAACAGCACCGCGCAGTCCGCCGCCGCCCACAGTTGAGAGTGGTTTTCCGTCCTTTCGGAGCAGGCAATATCCTCGTTGAACATATCGCCCTTATTGTAGTAATCAATGCTCATAATTCCCCCGCTTTCGCTGTGCAGAACAAGCTTTACCGAGCCGCCCACAACTATTCCCGCAAACCGCGCGTCTCTCGGATTTCTTATCATCTCACCCTTTCGGTATCGGGCATAACGCGCTTTGAGACACCTTAGCACGTCCCTGTATCTTTCCTCGGGAATATCCCTAAAACACATACATTTGCCGAGCACGGGGGCAATGTCCTCCATTGCGATATTTTCTCTTTTCACTTTATCACCTCGAAAAAATTTATTGCTGCGCTGTTTAATTTGTTGCCGTGGCAACTGACATATTCTGAAATAATTTGTATAATATTAGCATATGCTAACCTATCTCTATGATAGAATTATAGCATATTTCAAATAAAATTGCAAGAGCAAAAGGAGATTTTTTCGGTGAAAAAAATAGGAATAGACTGCGGCGCGTCTGCCGTAAAAGCCGTGGTCGTCACAGATAAAAAGATAACGGCGGCGGAAATAAGAGAGCATTTCGGAAGCCCGATAAAGGCTGTACGGGAAATACTGGAAAGTCTCACGGCGGCAAACCCCGAGCTTCTTTCCTGCCCCGTGGCTTTCAAGGGAGCTTGCACTCCCGATTTCTTTCCCGATAAGGCAGTTGCGGACGATATTCCCGCCGTCACCGAGGGAGTACGCGCTCTTTTTCCGCAGTTCGGCTCTGTAATCGACATAGGCAGCCGCAGCGCGGTATATATTGTTTCGGCGGGGGAAAACGTTCCGCCGATGTTTTCGGTAAACGAGCACTGCGCGGGCGGTACGGGTTCGTTTTTTGAAAATCAGATGTCCCGACTGAATATGAAAATCGAAGATTATTCCTCGGTAGTCGCGGGTGCGGAAAATATTCCGAGAATTTCGGGCAGGTGCGCCGTTTTTGCCAAAACGGATATTGTCCACAGACAGCAGGAGGGCGCGGATATAAGCGATATTCTGCTGGGACTTTGCTACGCTATGATACGGAATTACAAAGCCGTTATCGTAAAATCCCTGCAGGTAAAAAAGCCCGTCGTGCTTTGCGGCGGAACGGCTCTTAATGCGGGCGTTGCGAGAGCGGTCAAGGACGTATTCGGTCTGAACGTCGGCGAGTTGATAATTCCCGATAACTTCAGGTACGTTTCCGCGCTGGGAGCGGCTTTGCTGTCGGAGGGACTTCCTGCGGGACAAGTCCTTGAAATAATTGAAAAACATTCCGCCCGTGATATTGTACCGAGACTTTCCCCCTTTGACCTTTCGGAAAACGTGCGTATGAGCGACCCCGAATGCACGGGCGTACTCACGGAGGAGGGCGCGTATTTGGGAATTGATATAGGCTCAACAAGCACCGACCTTGTTCTGACCGACGTCTGCGGAAAGCTTATAGATTATCAGTATCTCCGCACGGCGGGAAATTCGGAAAGCGCTGTACGGCGCGGCTTGAAAAGCATTGCCGCCAAATTTCCCAAAATAAATATACGGGGAGTTGGCGTGACAGGCTCGGGGCGCGAGAGAATAGGAGAAATGCTGGGCGCGGATATAATAAAGGATGAGATAACCGCGCAGG
>JAMPDU010000172.1 GCA_023665505.1 Ruminococcus sp. | reverse complement strand
CCAACGACCTGTCCAACACGGCGGTTATGACCGACTATATGTCACAGCGCAAAGCCGTGTTCTTTACAATGAGCGCGCTTTTGGACAGCCCTATGGAGAACGGCGACGAGTGGGGTATGATGCCCTATATCGGCGAGGATGGAAGCAAGAACGTCTATATGTACAGCCCCACAAGCTACATAGGCATAAGCAAAAAGCTTGCCGAGCCGGGCAACGAGGAAAAGCTGGAAAAGGCGGTGCGGGTGCTGTCGCTTATGTTTTCGGACGCGGGTCAGAAAGCCTTTATCGGCGACGACAAGCCCTGCGTTATGAGCGTTCTCACCACCACGGATTTACCCGAGGATTCCATTATATACGACGCTCAGATGGCTATGCGTGAGGGACGCGCTTTCCATATGACATACGCGGGGTGGGAGAATATTCTCTCCGACGCGGGTCAGGGTTTTAAGGAATGGTTCAGGGGAGAAAACGGTATGGACGGCGAAAAGGGTCTCGAAAATATGGACGGGCTGCAAAGCAGCTATCTGCAAAGCAAGGATTCAATGTATTTCTGCGAAAGCACGGCGGACTTTACCCTTGAGGAAACAACGCGGATTGTGGCGGCGGCTCTCGGCTCCGCGGCGGGGGCGGACGCGGCGATAGTCGCTTACGGAACGGATTACAGAAACGGATTAAAGCTCAGAGCGGGCGTTACCGGCAAGCTCTACGCGGGGGGAATAAACGCGGAGACCTCTTACAGCATAACCCCCGGCGGCGACGGCGAATACGCGGTAATGACCATGACGGGCGCGGAGGCTAAGGCTGTCGCCGAGGCGGGTTTCGACAGGTTCGAGGACGGCAAGCCTCTGCCCTATGTGCTTATGACAAAGGGCGGCGGGGAGCTTGACGACAGCACAACCTATAAGGTGGCGTTTGTAAACAACGGCTATACCGAGGAAGTGGGAACGGCTTACGGCGCGGTAAAAGAAGTCGGCTCGCTTAAAGAAATTGTTCGCAGCTGGCTCACTGAGCAGGGTACGGTTTCCCCCGATAAAATTATCTGGGAATAATTTCGGGAGGCGTTTGCGGTGCTGAAAATCAAGAAATATATAAGCCTGCTTTTGGCGGCGGCTGTGGCTTTGGGACTGCTTGGGGGCTGTACCGAAAATAAAAATAAAAACGAGCGGGAACGGGTGACGGTAGCCCTGTGGAGCGACCAGCTTACCGAGCAGTACGGGGCGTTTCTGCGGGACAAATTTCCCGAGGTGGACTTTACTTTTTACGTGGCTCTCAATTCGGCGGACTTTTACCGCTTTAAAAACGAGCAGGACGACCTGCCCGACATTCTGACCCTGAGGCGGTTCGCCCTGCGGGACGTTGCCGAGCTTAAAGGCTCTCTCATGGACTTGGGCGGCACGGAGCTGGCGGAGGGGTTCTCCCAGTCCTACCTGAGGAGCTACACCTACGACGACGGCACGGTTAACTGGCTGCCCACCTGCGCCGAGGTTGACAGCATTATTCTCAACAAGACTTTGTTTGAGGAAAACGGCATCGCCGTACCCACAACCTATGAGGAATTTTTAACGGCGTGCGACGAGTTCCGCCAAAAGGGAATACGCCCGTTTATGTCCAACTTCGGGGCGGACTACACCTGCATGGAGATTTTGCAGGGACTTTCCGCGGCGGCGCTTTCCTCTCAAAGCGGACGGGAGTGGCGGCAAAGCTACGAGTCGGGGCAGACCGATTTTCTGGACGAGGACGTTTGGCTGCCCGTGTTCGAGCGCATGGCGGAATTTATAGACCGTGCGGGACTTACCGCCGCCGATTTGGAGCTTTCCGACAGAGACGTTTACGACGAATACAAAAAGGGCAATGCGGCTATGTTCCGCGGCACGGGGGACGATACGGAAACCTACGGGTCGGAGACGGAATCGGTTCTGCTGCCCTATTTCGGCGATACGGAAAACGACAGCCGCTATCTGACATACCCCGCTTTCCAAATTGCGGCGAGCAATCGGGCGGAGGAAAGTCCCGAACGGGAAAAGCTGATACTGGATATTATATCGGCAATGCTCAGCGAGGAGGGACTTCGTAAAATCGCCGCAAACCAAAATATGGTTTCCTACAGCAGCGAGGTAAATATCGACATGTCCCCGTCTATGGAGAGCGTAAAGCCGTACGCGGAAAATAACCTGCTGTACATACGGCTTGCCTCGGCGGATATGTTTTCGGCGTCGCAGACGGTGGTGCAGGGAATGATAAACGGCGAGTACCCCGACGGGAAAGCCGCTTTGGACGCGTTTAACGGACAGCTTGCAAACGACGGAAGTTCGGGTATAGCGTCGGCTTATATCGACAGGGACTATTCCTACGCCTTTGACCCGGAGGGCGGCTGCGAGGCTGCCTCGGCGTTAATGAACACCGTCCGGGAGGAAATCGGCACGGAGTTTCTTATCGCTCCCGCCGCCTATGCCGCGGGGAATATCGCCAAGGGCTACTACACCGAGGAAGAGCTGCGGTTTCTCGCAATGGGGGAAAGCGTATCAACCCTTTCCTGCAATATGACGGGGGAGCAGCTTTACCGTTATATCGAGTACGTTTTCGCCGCCGAGGGCAAGCGAGGCTCGGTTGTGAACAGCAGTACCCTGTACGTTTCAAGCGGGTTTGAAATGTCGGTGAAAAAGACGGCTGACGGTTACGTCCCCGAAAAGCTGACGGCGGGGGGAAACGAGCTTGACAGGGAGAAAACCTATTCCGTGACGGTGATAGGCAACCTCCCGCTTATGCTGCGGGACGCCTTTGAGGAAATCGGCGTGACGGAGTACAGCGAGGGCGAGGATTTCAGAAAAGTTATATCGAACCGCCTCGCCGCGGGGGGACAGCTTGCCGAGCCGACGAAATACATCACACTGAAATGATTACGGGGAACACTGTTCAAAAAGGAGGTCCGCTATGAAAGCCGAAAATAAAAAGAAATATATCGCCTTTGCGCTGACGGCGTGCCTGCTTGTTGTTTTGATTTTGGGCGGAACGTTTTTCACGAAGTACCTTAACGCGCAGATATTTTCGGAACGCACCACCCAGCTGCTGGAGATAACCTCCCAGGTGCGGGTTAACCTTAAAACCGCGCTGGATTCCCACTGGAACTACCTCAACGCCGCGGTGAACCTTTTGGAGGAGGAGCGGATTGAAACCGAAGAGGAAGTCCCGGAGCGTATAGGCGAGCTTGAAAGGCTTGTAAATACGGAGGGTTTCGGCTCAAGGCTTATGCTGCTGGACAGTTCGGGCAACTGCCACGACGCCTCGGGAAAGCACGGCGTTTGGGCGGACATAAATATGATTTCGGGAGGAAACGAAAGGTACACCTTTATTTCCGAAAGCGAGCTTTACGGCGGAAGTTACTGGACCCTTGTCCGCAGGCTGCCCGAGCCGATAGTTTCGGGGGACGGCGCAGGTTTTACCCACCTTATACTTCTTAAGGACGTGGAGGGCTTTACCGACTATTACGACAGCGGCGCATACGGCAGCCATAACGAAACCTACATTCTGAAAAGCAACGGCACCCGCATGCACGACGACATTGCCCACGACAAAACCATTCACAGCTACAACGTCATAAAAGTCCTGGAGGAAATGGAGGGGCAGAGGTACACCGACATCAAAGCCGCCCTCACCGAGGCGGACACTATCAGCGCCAGCTTTACAAACGAGGGCAGGGAGTACTGCTACTGCGTTACCTCTTTGGGCGAGTACGATACGCTGCTGCTGTTCCTGATACCCTCGGAATACGTCGCCACGGGCACGGTGAACACGGTTAACGCCGTTGTGCGGGCACTGCTGATTTTCGCGGTAATTCTTTTGCTGCTGCTTGTCCTTACGGCGGCGGCTTTCGCGCAGCAAAGGAGCAGCGCGCGGCTTTTGCGGCAGGAACAGGAAAACCTCAGACAGCGCGAGGAAATGAACCGAAAACTTGCGGAATCAAACTCCATGCTTTCCGACGCGAAAGAAACCGCGGAGCAGGCTCTGCAAATCGCCGAAGAGGCGAACCGCGCGAAAAGCTCCTTCCTTTCCAATATGTCCCACGACATAAGAACCCCCATGAACGCCATAATCGGCTTTTCAACACTGCTTGCCCGGGACGCGGAAAACCCCGAGCGGGTAAGGGAGTACACCAAAAAAATCACCTCCTCGGGACAGCACCTGCTGGGGCTTATCAACGACGTTCTGGACATCAGCAAAATCGAGGCGGGCAAAACCACCCTCAACGTCTCCGAGGAAAACATCGTCGACCTTATCAGCGGACTGGACGGAATTATCCGCCCCCAGATGAAAGCCAAGGGGCACATGTTTGACGTGCTAAGCCGCGACATCAAGCACGAGCAGGTTGTTATGGACAAGCTGCGGCTTAATCAGATTTTGCTGAACCTGCTTTCCAACGCCTTGAAGTACACTCCCGACGGGGGGCATGTTATCCTCACCGTCCGGGAAATGCCCCAAACCGCGCGGCAAATCGCCAACTACCGCTTTACCGTTGAGGACAACGGCTACGGCATGTCCCCCGAATATCTGAAAAACCTCTTCCAGACATTCACCCGCGAGGAGGACAGCGTTACCAACAAAATTCAGGGCACGGGTCTGGGCATGGCGATTACCAAAAACCTTATCGACCTTATGGGCGGAACCATCGCCGTTGAAAGCGAAAAGGGCAAAGGCTCGAAATTCACCGTGGATTTGGGTCTGCAAATAAGCGGCGAGAAAATCGACCAGAGCTTTTGGGCGGCTAACGGCATTACGAGAATTCTCGCGGCGGACGACGAGGAAGTCACCTGCAAAAACGTTCAAATCAGCATGGACGGCACGGGCGTTACGGTGGACTACGCTCTTGACGGAAAGTCCGCCGTTGAAATGGCGCTTAAAGCCGAAAAGGAGGGAAACCCCTACAGCGTTGTGCTGCTTGACTGGCAGATGCCCGATATGGACGGCATTGAGACGGCGCGTAAAATCCGCGGGGAAAACCTTGAGCACACGCCCATACTTCTGCTGACAACCTACGACTGGTCTGATTTGGAGGAAAGCGACGCGGTTACGGCGGTGGACGCGTTTTTGGCAAAACCGTTCTTTCTCACCAGTTTCCGCCAAAAGGTGGAAATGGTGCTGAACCGCGACAAAAAGCCCGAGGCGGCGGAGGAAAAGTCCTCCGAGGAAAGCGTTCTCAAGGGAATGAATATCCTCGTGGCGGAGGACAACGAGATAAACGCCGAGATTTTAAGCGAGCTGCTGGGCATGGTTGGGGCGAACTGCAAAATCTGCGAGAACGGCAAACTTGCCTGCGAGGAATTCGAGCGTTCCGAAGAGGGCGGTTACGACCTTATTCTTATGGACATTCAAATGCCCGTTATGAACGGCTATGACGCCACCCGAACGATACGGGGTCTTAATCACCCCTCCGCGAGGAGCGTTCCCATAGTGGCGATGACAGCCAACGCCTTTGCCGAGGACGTGCGGGACGCTCTCGAGGCGGGAATGAACGCCCACGTGGCGAAACCCGTGGATATGTCCGTGCTTGACCAAACGGTAAGAGCAGTGCTTGGCAGTTGACAGTTATGTAGGGCGGGGGCTCTGCTCCCGCCTCGTTGTACAGAACGCGTTGG
>JAMPDU010000171.1 GCA_023665505.1 Ruminococcus sp. | reverse complement strand
CAAACGAATAAATCAAAAATGAGAGTAAACGGAGTATTTTTATGGAATTTATCAAAAACGTACTGCTGACGGCGTTTACCGCCATACTGGTTGAAAACACCGTATTTTACCGCGCAATGGGCACAAGCACCCTTATAACGGTCGCCAAAAAGCGGAAAAACCTCCTGGGTTTCTGCGGCGGAGTAACCTATATAACCGCGGTAATGAGCGTTCTTACCTACTTTTCCGACAAAATTTTCAACCCGAACGGTGTAAACTCATTGTATATGCCCATAGTTTACACGGTAATTCTCGGGGTGGTTTATATAGCAACGCTGCTTTGCATGTGGCGTTTTTTCCCGAAAATGTTCGTCAAAATGCGCAAGTATATCCACGTTTCGGTGTACAACTGCGCTGTGCTGGGTTCGATGTTCCTCACGTCAAAATACTGCGAAACGGCGGGGGATTACTTCCTTCGGGGACTTGGCATAGGTCTGGGGTACGTTTTGGCGGTGTACCTTACCGCCGCTGTGTACGACAGGCTCTATTCCGAAAAGTCGCCTTTCGCGTTCAGGGGCTACCCGCTGCTGCTGATATATTTGGGCATACTCAGCATGGCTTTTTGGGGACTTTCAAGCCATACGGTAAACTTTTGATTTCATAAATATAAATAGCTGGAAGGGAATGGTAAAAATATGTCAAAACGCGCCGGCAGAAAAATCTACAGAACCAATCGTGGCAACAGGAAAAAAATGGTGCGGAACGTGTTCAAATTTTTATTCATAGCGGTAATTCTCGCCGCGCTCGTTTTTGTGGGGTACATCGTGGCTAAAACCGTGGTCGGCTACCTTAAAAACAACGATACCTCCACAGGCGAAAGCGACAAGCCCTGGACCCCTCCCGTGTTCGCGGACAGCTCGGGCGGCGGCAATAACGAGGACAACCCCTCCGAAAACGAGGAGACCGGCAGCGGCGAAACCGATACCGAGGAAAACAACAACCGCGTCGGCATAAGGTTCTCGGCGTATAAGCTCCCCGTGACGGCTCTCGCCTCGCAGGACGCCCTTACCGCCGCCCTCGGCAACGCCCGTGAAAGCGGCTACACCGCCGTTATAGCCACGCTTAAGGACAAGGGCGGAAAAATTTACTACAAAACAGGCTCGGAAATGGCAAAAAGCGACGAGGACGCCGTAGTCGGCGAAATGTACGCGGGACAGATATGCTCTATCATAAAAGCGGCGGGATTTACCCCCATCGCCCAAATAAACCTGCTTGAGGACAACAACCGCTACGGCGAAAAGCGTGACGGCTCCTACCACATCGCCGGGGAATCCACCTGGCTCGACGACTCCGTCGCCAACGGCGGAAAGCCTTGGCTCTCGCCCTTTGACACCCTCACCCAAAGCTACGCGGCGTACCTTTCAAACGAGGTCTCCTCGGCTGGCTTTGAGTACGTTATCTTCGACGGCGTAAAATTCCCGGCATTCAGAAATTCCGACCTTAGCCTTATCGGCGGGGATGTTCAGAAACCCGACCGTTACAAGGGACTTGTAAATATTGCCAATATTTCGGCAAACGCCGCCGCGCAAAACAATTCCGCCGCCATAACAATGGTTTCGGCAGGGGACATTATTTCCGGGACTTCGGAGGCGTTCAAGCCCGCGGAGCTTTCCTCCGAGATGATAGGCGTAACCTACCTGCTGGAGGAAATCAGCGGCACAGCCGTCATAAACGGCGAGGAAATCGCCCTTGCGGACATGCCCGCCTACGAAAAAGCGGAAACGGTTTTCAGCGAGATAAAGCGTCTCGCGGGAGAGGAGAAAGTGATAATTCCCGCGGTAAAGCAGTCGGAATTCTCCCAAGCGGACTTCAGCGATACAATTTCGGCGATAATGTCGCTGGGATTTGATTCCTATATAATTCTGTAAATTCTGAAAGAGAGGAAAATATATGGCAAAAAATTCCGACGAGAGGGAGAAAATGGAAAATCCCCCTCAACAAACCAAGAAAAAAAAGAAAAAGAGAAAGGTCAACCCAATCAAGCGAACCCTTGCGGTTATCGGCACGACCGTACTTTCCCTGTTTTTGATAGTAATTATCACAGGCTCGATAATCGCAGCCGCCCTGACGGTGTACGTCCTTCAGTTCGCCGACCAGGAAACGGTTGACATAACCCTGTCCGACCTTGACCTCGATTACACCACGTTCATATACGGCTATGACGAGAACGACGCCATTGTGGAGCTTGCAAGCATAAGCAGGAACGCCGACCGTATCCCCGTGTCGATTGACAGAATTCCCCAGCACGTTCAGGACGCTTTCGTCTACACCGAGGACGAGCGTTTCTACGAACACGCGGGGGTTGACTGGAAACGTACCTTTACCGCGTTTCTCAACGAGTTTCTGAACTTTTTCGGCGGACAGCAGGGCGGTTCTACCATTACCCAGCAATTGGTAAAAAATGTTACGGGCGACAAGGACGTAACCTGGGAAAGAAAAATGCGTGAGATTTTCCGCGCCGCCCAGATTGAAAGGTACAGCCCCAAACCCACGATTTTAGAGGCGTACCTCAACTATATCGGTTTCGGAGGAAGTACGGCGGGCATACAAGCCGCGTCGTTAAAATATTTCGGCAAGGACGTTTCCGAGCTTACCATTGCCGAGGGAGCCTGCCTCGCGGCTATACCCCAGTCTCCCGAAGTACTTAACCCGTTCTATAAGGGTCACGCCGATACGAAAGGGGAATACAAGGGCGTTTTCAGAACGGGCAAGGAACGCAACCGCGAACGTCAGGAAACGGTTTTGTGGCAGATGTACAAAAACGCCTGCATTTCCAAAAAGCAGTACGAAGAGGCTCTTGCCGAGGAAATACATTTTGTCGACCCCAACGCCAAGTCCGACGACGGCGAGGAAAGCAGTAACATTCAGAACTGGTTCGTTGATATGGTAATTTTTGACGTTATCGCGGAATTTCAGGAAATGTACGGCATAGAGCAGGACGAGGCAAGCGATATGCTTTACAACGGCGGCTATCAGGTGTACGCCACCGTGGATATTGAAATGCAGAAAGCCGTCGAGGAAAAGTACAAGGACTACACCACGTTTTCCGAAACCGTTCTGGCAGACCCGCCTCAGTCGGCGTTTATCTGCATGGACTACAGCGGCAACATCAAAGCGGTTGTGGGCAGAATAGGCGAAAAAGCCGACGCAATGGCATGGAACAACGCCACCCGCGCCACCCGTTCGCCCGGTTCGTGCATAAAGCCCATAACCTCCTACGGCTACGGCATGGAGTACGATTTTTACACATGGTCAACGGTTTTCACCAATAAACCCCTCGATACCAACGTTGTGGACGAAAACGGCGTGGAAAGAAAATGGCCCTATAACTACAATTCCAAATCCTGGGATTACGGCGGGTACTTCACCTTTCAGGCTTTGCAGCGGTCGCTGAACACCATTCCCGCCCAGCTTATCGAGAAAGAGACCCCACAGGCGGTATTCGAGTTTTTGCAGAACCGTTTCCAAATAACCACCCTTGTGGCGGACGACGCCAATATCGCCCCTCTTTCGGTAGGCGCGCTTACCGACGGGCTTACCCTTAAAGAGCTTGTGGCTGCGTACCAGCCTTTCGGCAACGGGGGAAAATACTATTCGCCGACTTCGTTCACACAGGTAGTTGACGCAAGCGGCAAGGTTGTTATTCAGCACAAATACACGCCTATCCAGTCCATAAGCAAAGAGTCGGCGTTCATCATGAATAAACTTATGCAGACCGTCATCGAGGGTCCCAACGGTACCGGACGGGCGGCAAGGCTCGTGAATACCCCTCTTATCGGCAAAACGGGAACTTCCCAAAACTGGCACGACCTCTCTTTCGTCGGCTGCACCCCCGATTACGTCAGCGGTGTTTGGTACGGCTATGAAAACCCCAAAGAAATCCCCACGGGTACTTACTACAGCTCCTCGCAGGTGTGGAAAAACGTTTTCGGGGACATCGCCGAAAAGGAGGAGGGCAAGGAATTCCCCGAATGTACGGACGTTCAGCAGCTTTACTACTGCACCAAAACGGGACTTCTCGCCAGCGGCACATGCCCCACGGGCAGCATAGGCTACTATAAGAGCACCAATATCCCCGAGATGTGCAGCGGTCACCACGAAGAGCCAAAAAAGACCGAGGATTCAAGCACCGCCGCCGTTGACTGGACTTCTCCGGCGGTTCTGCACTGATGTTCATAGCTTTGAAATATTTATGTATAATTTTGTAAACACGGTTAATCATGTTAATAATTAACCGTGTTAACCTTATTTTTTTGACGGGTTTTTTGTGTTTTTTGAATTTTTTTGAGCAAAATTGAATCGATTTTACAAAAAATTGCTCAAAAAGCAGTAAATAAACTGTATTTATAATATGGCTGAATTGTTAATAATGCCAATAATTTCTAAATAATCCCTTTTGGAGGAATAAAATGTTAAGAATTGTCTGCCCATGCCATATGGGTCTTGAAAGCGTTTTGAAATTCGAGGCGGGGAAAATCGGCGGCACGGATATAGCCGTAAACGACGGCAGGGTGGCGTTTTCGGGAGATTTCCGCACCCTTGTCAGGGCAAACCTATGGCTTGCCACGGCGGAGAGGGTGCTTATTCAGCTTGCCGAATTCGACGCGGTAACATTTGAGGAACTTTTTCAGGGCGTAAAGAATATCCCCCTTGAAGAGTACATAAGAGTGAACAGCAAGTTCCCCGTAAAGGGCTATTCGCTGAATTCCGAGCTGCACAGTGTACCCGACTGCCAGTCCATAATAAAAAAGGCGGCGGTGGAGCGGCTTAAAAGCAAGTACGGCGTAAGCTGGTTCGAGGAAAGCGGCAGCACCGTGCAGATACGTTTCGGCATAATGAAAAACCGCGTCAGCGTGTACCTTGACAGCTCGGGGGCGGGCTTGCACAAGCGTGGCTACAGACGGAATTCCAACGCCGCGCCCATTAAGGAGACCCTTGCGGCGGGTTTGGTTGACCTCGCACGGGTGCGGGGGGACAGCGTTGTCTGCGACCCGTTTTGCGGCAGCGGGACTATTCTCATCGAGGCGGCGTACAAGGCGTTGAACATCGCCCCGGGGCTGAAAAGGCGGTTTGCCGCGAACGAATGGGAATTTATTCCAAAAAGCCTTTGGGAGGAGGAGCGCGCCGAGGCGTTGGCGGCAATACGTAAGGATACGGATTTTTTTGCCTATGGGTACGACATCGACCCCGAGTGCGTGGCTCTTACGCAGGAAAATTGCCGCAAGGCGGGGGTGCAAAAGCGGGTTCGGGTGCGGCAAGCCGATGTTCGGGACTATGAAAATCAAACGGGGAGCATAACGATTTGCAACCCGCCCTACGGCGAGCGTTTGCTGGAATTAAGGCAGGCGGAGGAGCTGTACCGGATTATGGGGCGGCGGTTTGCGGCGGACGGTGGAAGTCCCTGTTATGTGATTTCGCCCCATGAGGAGTTCGAGAAAATTTTCGGCAAAACCGCGGACAAGCGGCGGAAACTTTACAACGGCATGCTGAAGTGTCAATTTTTTATGTACTTTAAATAAATTACATGTGGCGGTTTAGCACCCAAATTTATACAGCAAACTAACCAAAAACCCTTTAGGCAAGCGGCTGGTCCAGCGCAGCCCCGCGCTGGCGG
>JAMPDU010000170.1 GCA_023665505.1 Ruminococcus sp. | reverse complement strand
AGGTGAAAAATTCAAACGCCGAAAATATGAAGTCGGTGGGCAGCGGAATAGCTCAGATAACAAGCGCCCGCAAGTCGGCGGGGGAGCTGGGAGAGCTGCAAGCGACTTCGCGGCAAAAGACGGAGCAAATCGCGGAAAACAGCCGTCAGACCGAGGAAAGCAGCGAGCGCGTGCGGGATATGGCTCTGCAAATGGAGGAACTGGCGCAAAGCTCCTACGAAAAAGCCACAAATATCGTTATCGAGACAAACAATCAGAAAAACGTTTCCGCCGCCACGGTCAAGACCTTTACGGCGGTAAAGAGCATTGCCGACGAACTTCTTGTGCTGAGCGCGCAGAAGTAATAACAGGTAAAATCATACAAATATTTACAAATAAAGACATTTTTCTGTTATTTTCGTCGAAAAAGGTGTTATTTTCGCTGTTTGGGTAAAAAATTTTCATTTTTGTGGTATAATTAATATGCCGCGAAATTTACAGTTTGTACACAAAAAATTACAAAAAAGGAGAAGATGATTTTATGAAAAAATTGTATAATGGACAGACAGACAGACAGACAGACAGACAGACAGACAGACAGACAGACAGACAGACAAGTATAACTATACCCTTTTTTAATATGTGTTTTACGCTCACGCTCGGCGCGGTTTTTCGCGGCGGGCTGGGCGATTTTTGATTTTTGGAGGAATTTTTATGCGTAAGAAAATTATTGCTTTTTTAACCGTTTTTTGTATGGCTTGCACGTCCCTTGCGGTGTTTGGGGCGGGGAATACCGCGTATGCCGCCGACGGCAACTGCACGGGCAATCACGGCGGTATGACCGCGTTTGACAGTACACAATCCACGCTTTCGAGCGGAAGTTATTATCTTAGCGACAATATTGAAATAAGTTCACAAATAACTATAAGCGGTGACGTAACATTTTGCCTTAACGGGCATACCATTACATATACAGGTACTTCTGGTTCAAACACGCGTATATTTAATATTGCAAACGGCGACAGCCTTACGCTTTGCGACTGTCAAGGCGGCGGAAAATTGACGGGCGGTAATATCAGCGACATAGGCGTCGGCGGTGCAATTTGCGTTAGTGGCGGTACGTTTACTATGTATGGCGGCACTATTTCGGGTAATACAACATCAACTTACGGAGGTGGTGTGTACATCTCCAATAATGGAATATTCACAATGAACGGCGGCACTATTTCGGGTAATACCGCACGTTTTGATGGCGGCGGTGTGTACATTATGAGCGGAACATTTACAATTAACGGAAATGTAACGATTAGCGGCAATACTGTAAGCGACAAGGCAGACAATGTATATCTTCGTTCGGGTAAAATTATCACCATAGGAAATGACTTTTCGACAGGCAGTAAAATTGGCGTTAATGTTAAAACCCCTCCGAAAAATTGCACCAGCCCGGTGGCAATAACCGGTGAAACAAATAGTGATATAAGCAGTAGTTTTGCATATGATAAAGACGGCTGTTCCATAGTTTATAAGGACGGTAAAGTTCAGTTGGTTGTTCCGCACACCATTGGGTCAGAGTGGGAAAGCGACGATACAAACCATTGGCACAAGTGCGAAAACTGCGACGAAATATCAGACAGTACCGCCCACACTTGGGACAGCGGCGTTATTACAACCCAACCCACCGCGGAAACCGACGGCGTGAAAACGTACACCTGTACGGCTTGCCAAAAGACAAAAACGGAAAGCGTTCCAAAGACAAGCGCGGTAACTTCCGTCACCACGCCCACGGAGACGGAAACGCCCGACAGCGGCAGCTCCGCCCCCGAAACGACAGAGCCCGTTTCCGACAGCGGGACGAATTCAGCCGAAAACACCACGGTCACCGCCCCGCCAACGGTTACAACCCCTGCGGTCACGACCTACATACCGCCCGTTGTAACCCAGCCCGCGGAGACCACGGTAACGGCTGCCGCCGAAGAAATAACCGAGGACGAGCCATACGACGAGGACGTGTCGGCAGGCTCGGGCGCGTTCGCTGACGGGGAGATTATCAATTCCGACAAAGAGTTTTTGCGCGTTTGTTTGGTAATTGGGTTAATTGCGTTTCTCGGCGCGGCGGGGGTGTATTTCAGGAAATTGCAGAGGAAGTAAATTTTTCAAAAACTTTCCTGCTATAATAGTGTAAGTAATTTAACCCCAATACAAAAACCCCCTTTAAATACCACTAATTGGCAATTTAGAGCGGGGTTTTTGCATTTTGCGCTGCAAGCTGCAATATGAAATAACATTCATTAATTAACCAACCTCCTCGGCGCAATATTAAGCCGCCTGAGATCCGACAGCAATTCCCCGCTTTCGGTGTAGCGTTCCTCGATTTTAAGAGCGGACATTTTATTTATAATTCGGGAAAATTTTTCGTCTATCCGCGAAAGCCCCTCGCGAAAGCCGCTGTCGTCGTTAAATCTTGTCATGGGGTCGTCAGGGTCGTTCAGTGTGAGCATATGGTACATCACCGCGCCGAGAGAATAAATATCCGTCCAAGGACCGTGTTCGCCGTGGTGCTGATACTGCTCGATAGGTGCGTAGCCCGGTTTCAGCGCGACGGTCATGCTGTTGCCGCCGTCAAAGGTAAAGGGGCGTGCGTTGCCGAAATCCACAAGCTTTACGCCGCCGCTCCCGTCTATCATGATATTGTTGGGAGACAAGTCCCTGTGAATAATATTTTTTTCGTGTATCCTCTTAAACGCCGGGACTATCTCCAGCGCGGCGAATAAAACCTGTCCCTCGCTTGCTTTGCCGTATTTTTTTGTGTACTCTCTTACGGTAATTCCGTTTACGTACTCCATTGCGTAGTACGCCGTGCCGTTCTGCTCGAAGGCGTCGTACACCTGAATAACGTCGGTACTGCCGCCGAGCCTTGAAAGTATCTGCGCCTCTTTTTCAAAACGCTCCCTGCCCGCGGTGAAATCGGGCATATGTACGGCGGTAAGCGGCTCTACGGTAAATCCGTCCGGACTTCTCACCGCAACTCCCTTGGGGTAATATTCCTTAACCGCGACTTTTTTCTCCTCAACGGTATCATACGCGAGATAGGTTATCCCGAACCCGCCGCTGCCAATGACCCGTCCCGCCACATAGCGGTCGGAAAGCGCCGTTCCCTGCGGAAGAGCGTCCGTCTCAAAGCAATTTCCCATACGTTTCACCTCTGAAACAATTATACCACAGTTCGGAAGAAATTGCAACCAAAAACACTTTTGCGGGAGCGGAATTTACACGAAATATTCAACATTTCAAATTTGCTTTCTAAATTAATTATAGCGGATTTTCCCCGATTTGTCAAGCGCGCCCCGCCCGCGTGTACGGCGTAATTCTTTTCATTCTTTTCTTTTTTATCTTTCTTTATCTTTCTTATAGTGTTGTTGCTTGTTTGTTGCTTGCTTGTTAGTTGTTTGTTAGCTGTTTGTTAGTTCATTATTTGGCAGTACCATCAAACGCTGTCTGTACCTCAAATACAGTATGTTGATTGTTTGTTGCAAATTTCACTTTTCTCAAAATCTGTAGGGCGGGGGCTTGCTCCCGCCTAACATGGCAATTTCATCAAAAGGCGGGAGCAAGCCCCCGCCCTACGAAAATATGCACGCATATTCAGCGGATTGCCGTAATTGTAAAGTTTTTGTAAACTAACATTTCTCACAAAAATATGAAGTGCACTTCATGCGCCTTTTGTGTAATTTAACGACCCCTTGACATTTCCCGCAAATTATGCTAAAATTACCCTATAACATCTACGAAAGGAAACTACCGTCATGGCTGTAAATATTATCGGAATGTCCGACATAAACCGCGGACTTGCGGCAGACCCCGCCGCTTACGCAAAAAAATGCGAGGAAATCTACCGCCAAAAACTCGCCGAGGCTGCCGAAAAAATCCGTCTGGACGCTAAACATAAACCCCTCGTCCTGCTCTCCGGACCCTCCGGCTCGGGCAAAACCACCAGCGCCCTGCGGATAAGCCACCTCCTCCGGGAAAAGGGTCTGAACGTCCACACGCTCTCAATGGACAACTACTTCCTGCCCAGCGGCGAGGGGGAAATCCCCCTTGACGAAAACGGCAACGTGGATTTGGAATCCCCCCTGCGCATGGATATACCCCTGTTTTCCCACCATTTGGAAAAACTTTTCAGGTGCGAACCCGTGGCTGTCCCCAGCTTTAATTTCAAAAATCAAAGCCGCTCTTTCGGCGGTGAAATGCGCCGCCAAAAGGACGAGATCATCATCATCGAGGGCATTCACGCCCTTAACCCCGAGGTCACGGGGGACACCGACGACTTCACCACCTGCGTCTACGTCAGCGTCCGCACCCGTATTCGGGACAAAGACGGCACTCTCCTCCACCCCCGCGCCATACGCCTTATGCGCCGTATCTGCCGCGATATGCTCTTCCGCGGACGTGACGCCCGCGCCGTTTTCGCCATGGTTGAAAGCGTGAACCGCGGCGAGGATCTGTACATAATGCCCCACAAGCATAGGGCGGACTTCGATATAGACACATTCCTCGCCTATGAGCCGTCCGTCTACAAAAACACCCTGCTGCCCGAGCTTGAAAAGTGTCCCGAGCTTGCGGAAACCAACGCCGACTACAGCGCAATGCTGCGTGCTTTGGAGGGACTTTCCGCTTTCGACGTCAAGGACGTCCCCGCCGACTCAATGGTGCGTGAATTTATCGGCGGCAGCAGTTTAAAGTATTAAAGGGTACTCCTATGAAAAGAATTGCAAATACAAAAAAATCCCAAAAATCGGCAGTAACTTCCTTTACCGTGGAAACTCCCGCGCCTCTTCTTGAATTTCTCATAAATTCCCAGCCCGCCAAGCCGAGGGGCAAAGTAAAATCCGAAATGGAACACGGGCTTGCGACGGTGGACGGCAAACCCGTCACCAAATACAATTACCCCCTAAAGGCGGGGCAGACCGTCACCGTCGGTACGTATACGCCGAAGTTTGAAAAGGCTGCCCCCAAAGGGCTTGACATTATTTTCGAGGACGACGAACTCCTTGCCGTCAACAAACCCGCGGGCATGCTCGCCATTGCCAACGAAAAAGAGCGGGACATGACCGCCTATCACCTTGCCATGGAGTACGTCCGCAGCAGGAACAGCCATAACCGCGTTTTCGTGGTGCACCGCCTTGACAGGGACACTTCCGGGGTGCTGATTTTCGCCAAAAACGAGGCGATTAAGCACGCCTTGCAGGACAGCTGGGAAACCGCCGCCAAGCTCCGCGCCTACACCGCCGTCACCGAGGGCACGCCCAACCCGCCCGAGGGACGTATCGAGAATTATCTTCGCGAGACGGAAACCCACCTTGTCTACCCCGCCAAAATGGGGGACGGCAAACGCGCCGTTACCAACTACACCGTGCGGAAAAGCGGCGAAACTTACGCCCTCGTCGACGTAAATATCGAAACGGGTCGCAAGAACCAAATCCGCGTCCACATGAGCGGCATGGGCTGCCCCGTTGCGGGGGACAAAAAATACGGCGCGGCGACAAACCCCGTCCACAGGCTCTGCCTCCACGCCAACAGGCTTGTGATAGTCCACCCCCACACCGAGGAGGAAATGGTTTTCGACGCCCCCGTACCCAAAAAAATCCTGCAATTGGTTAAGTAATCCAGCATACAATAGTGCAGGAGGAATTTTATGAAAAAGCAAATTATTGTAATTATCTGTATAATTTTGGCAGCTTTATCGGCAGGACTTTTCGTTCCCGCCCTGTCACTCGCCGACGGCGTCGCCCTTGCGGCGGTGGGTTTGGCGGTGTACGCGGCTGTACGCTACCGTAAAAAGCGGAAAAAATCGGGCTGCAACGGCTGCTGCGGACAATGTTCTCATTGCGGAAACCGCAAACATGAGGAATAAAAATGCCGAATTCCA